>CAZCEX010000193.1:0-7699 GCA_964497785.1 uncultured Thermoanaerobaculia bacterium
CGACGTAGAGGTTCTTCGAGGCGCTGGTCACTGTGCCCTCGGCGCGCAGGGTGCCGCCGGTCACGGGGCGCAGGAGATAGATGTTGAATGAGGCCGTGAGCACCATGAATCTTTCGACGAGTGAGTTGGCCGCGAAGAAAGCGGCGTCATCCAGAGCCTTGAAGTAGACCGAGCCGTGGAGTGAGTGTCCGGCGTGGAAGAACGCCGGGTTCACCTCCATGGTGATGATCGCTGCGCCCTTCGACACCTCGAGCAGCGGTGAGTAGTGGGCATTCACCGGCGCTGCGTGGTACATGTTCTCGAGCCTGCGGAAGTGATCCTTCATTCAGAAAACTCCGAATCGCCGTTTCTTCTAGAGGATACAGGGAACGTCGTTTCGACACGACGAGGAACCGCGCCAACTCGTTAGATGCGAGCCCTTGACAAACCCGCTTTGCAGACCTACTGTATTACAACAGTGACACACTGGTCACGAACAAGGAGGTCTCTCATGAAGAATTCACCCGGCCGAATCACCGCACTGCTCCTGGTACTGGTCGCCGTTCTCGCCCTGTCGATCGCTGCGCCTCGGGTCATCGAGGCGGGATCGAAACACGAGTACAAGTTCGTTCGCCTGGCGGACGAGGGGGCCATGCCGAGCATCACTGATGCGTTGAATCGCGAGGCCGAAAGAGGATGGCGCCTCGAGCAGATGTCTGTTGCGTCGGGCGAGCCCGGAACTGTGTACCTCGTTTTCGCTCGGTAGTTCGTCCGTTTGAATCAGGTTGATCGTGGGTGGTAGCCGAGACGCAAAATAGGACATTTGAAACGCAAAGGCGCAAAGACGCAAAGGGAAAACTCAAAAAAGGTTTGATAGTGATTTTGGGTTCTTCACGACTCCGCGATTCAATCTTCCTGTTTTGTCTCCGACCCGTCACTCATGATCAACTTGACTCAGGTGCATGGGCTCGATGCCCAGTCAATCAGACTCTGCGCCTCTGCGCCTTTGCGTTTCATTTGTCCTTTTGCTCGTTGTTCCTCGTTGAGCGGACGGTGAGCACGAGGGCGGCGAGCAATGAGAAAACCGCGCCGATACCGGCGAGGCCGCCGACCCAGAGTGTCGTCGCGGCGAACGACTCGAGATAGGGGGAGTCCAGGAAGCTCCACGAGGTCTGTTGCGACGCTTTAGCGAGACCGAAATGACACAGGACCCCAACTGCGGCGAACGCTGACAGGTAGAGGGCGCCCCGAAACCACTCTCGAGTTGTCATCGGTCTTCCAGGGGCCTCGGGGCCGAGCAGGACCCGGAACGCCGGTCCGAAGATCCGGTGTTGAACGAGCGAGCTTCGCACCTTGTAGACAACGAATATGAGGATTCCGGCGACGACGAGCCACTTCATGGGCGACGAGGGTACTACGAGCCAGGAACGGAGAACGCTTCTGCCTCGGTTTGCCTCGTGAGCGCCACAAACCGTCATCTCGAAAACGTCTGCAGGACGCACCCTGTGGATGAAAGGAGGTGCCGCATGAATCGCTCATATCGAGTCGTGGTTCTCATCGGCACAGTTGTGCCTCTGACGCTGTTCGTGGTTCTTTTATTGTCAGGTGGTCAAAAAGCGGAGATTTTGGTTGAGGAGGGCGAACCCATCGCAGTCGTGCCAGCCCCGAGTGCTCGTGCGCAGCTAACTGCGGTTTTGAAAGTCCCGGACGAGTGGGTGGTGGCCTCGGCGACTGGGTTAGCGCCGGAACCGGAAACCGTTCCGGAGTTGGCCGAGAGTGACTCCATGGTTCGGCGGCTGGCAGTCGGGCTTTCTGCGCGTCCGGAAATGGCCTCCTGGCTCGTCACGAGTCGGCTGATCCGCCGATTCGTCGCCGCAACGCAAGCGGTCGCAGGCGGTTACTCGCCACGTGAGGAGCTCGGCTTTCTCAGACCATCAGGGGCCTTCCTTGTCCAGAATCGCGAACAGGGGTTGGTCATCGCCCCGTCGAGCTTCAGGCGCTACGACTCGGTGGCCGAGGTGTTTACCTCACTCGACAGTGACGGTTTGCTGCGCCTGTACGGGCGCCTTGAACCCCTGATCGAGGAGGCCTACCGTGAGCAGCCGTGGACGAGGGGCGAGTTCAGCGATGTGCTTCTCGAAGCGATGGACCACCTGCTCGCCACTCCGGTTCCTGCCGGTCTCCCGGCTGTCGAACGCGGAACCGTGTACTGGGTTTTCGCTGATGACGCTTTGGAACAGCTGAGCGACGCCCAACGCCACCTCTTGAGAATGGGTCCGAGCAACGCCCGAGCCATTCAGCAGAAGCTCGCCGAGCTGCACCGGGTACTCGCGCCCGAGGAACCGATCATTTGGCCAATACCATTGGATCGCGGTGAGCAGACTGGACCCGAGCGGATCGCTGCCGCGCGCTTTGTGGCCATCCCGGCTGATGAACGCGCTCGACCAGCGAACCCCTGAAATCTGTACTGTCCCCTGTGTAATTATCGCGGCCCGGGCGACAGCCCGGGCCGCGATAATTACCCTACTCAGTCTCCTCCGCTTTCCACCCTTCACCCACATATTTCTCGAACCACGCCAGATCCCACGCCATCTTCGCTTTGCGGTGCTCGTAGGTTGACAGGCTGTGGTGTGCGCCGGGGTAGACCACGAGCTCGGATGGCACGCCGAGGTAGATTCTGAGGGCGCGGTAGAGGCCGCGGGAGTGGGCCGGGGGAACACGCGGGTCGCTGCCGCCGACGTGAATCAGGGTCGGGGTCGTGGCGTCGGCCAGGCCGTAAAGCGGCGAACCCTTGAGGTAGTGCTCGGGGTCCTCCCACGGGAGGGCGCTCTTCATGAAGTTGACAACGTGCCCCGGGGTGTCCTCGACGGCCCACTGCACGACCTGGTCAAGCACGCCGGCGCCCGATGAAGCCGCCTTGAAGCGATTGCTGGCCGAGATGAGCGAGTTTGTGAGGAAGCCGCCGTTCGACCAGCCCATGACGCCGAGGCGGTCGGGGTCTGCGATGCCGCGTTCGATCATCGCATCGACTCCGGCCAGAATGTCGTTGACCTCGATATCGTTCTCGCGGCCGATGAGCTCGGTCATGAAGTCATCGCCGTAACCCGTCGAACCCCGGTAGTTTGGGCTCAAGAGTGCGTAGCCCTTGGCGGCCAACAACGTGCGACCGTAGATCCAGAAGCGCACGCGGTAATTGGTAGCCGCCGTCGGCCCGCCGTGAATTTCGACAATGAACGGCAATGGCCCGTCGTCCGGGGTCCACCCCGGGGGCAGCTCGAGTACACCCTCGACCTCGCGCCCGTCCGGCGCCGTCCACTGAACGAGCTCGATCGACGGCAGACGCCAGTTGGCGACCTGCGGGTTGATATCGGTGATGCGGTCGAGGGACCCGTCTTCGCCAACGATGTAGAGGTCCTCGGGTGAGGTCAAAGAACCGCTGGTAACGACCAGAGAATGGCCGTTCGTATCGTGAGCCCAGCTGCCGAGGGTGGCGTCGCCTGTGGTGAGTGCTCGGGTTGGTTCGGGGTCGCTGTCGCTTGCAACTCCGGGAGCGATGTAGAGGTGAATGCGGGCCCGGATTTCGCCCTTGAAGAGCAGGTCGCGACTGCCGGGTTTCCAGCCTATCGAGCCGCCGACGATCGAAACGCCGTCGGGGCGGGCCATGTCGTCAAGCTGCCAGGTCTCGCCTGTGCGTTCGGCGAAATAGAGGAGGGTGGGGTAGCCGTCGAAGGAGACCGTGAAGGCCAGCGCTCGACCGTCGTCGGCGAGGCGCACGGAGTCAACCCAGCCAAAAGGAGAGGGATGGTTGTCGCGCCATCCGTCGCCGGTCACGAGAGTCGTCTCGCCGGAATCGACGTCGAGTACCTCTACGGCCGACCACCCCTCACGGTGCACGAGCTCGTTGTCGGGTGTGGTGACGAGAGCTGCGACCGTGCCGTCCCGACTCAGATCGAGGTCGAGGATGACGCGGTCGGCGTCGAGCACGGTATGGGCGCGCCAGGTCTTGAGATCGAGCACACGGACCTCGGAGAAGGTCGTGACGCCGTGGCCGTACTCGAGATCGGAGAACTGCTCACGGAGGTCTTTCCACTCGTCCTCGGTCTCCTCGGACTCGACAGTGAAGACGAGCGTACGGTCATCGCCGGCGAGATCCCAAAGATCGATTCCATCGGCGACGCGGGTCACGGCGTGCGGTGTTCCGCCGTCGGGTGTCTGACGCCACACCTGGTAATTGCCGTCAGCGTCGGCCGATCCGTAGTAGATCCATCGGCCATTGTGGCTGAATCGAATACCCGAGACGCCGGCCGGGTCGAAGGTCAGGCGTTGGGTCTCCCGGGTCCCAAGGTCGACGACCCACAGGTCGGTATTGCGCTTCTCGGCCGGCGGTTCCCAGCGCATCTCGGTCCAGGCGGCCGTCGAGCCGTCGGGCGATACGGCGATGCCGGTGATGCCGGCGAGTGAGAAGTAATCTTCGGCTTCGATCTGGTGGGTGGGGTCGGTTGCGATGCAGAGATCGGCAAACCCAACGGCGAGCAAACAGGCGATGATGACGGTGAGATTTTTCATGGCTCCTCCAACGGTCGAGTGTGCGCGATGCGCGAACCGGAGTTTAGCGTAGAAGGAGGCCTTGGGGATGGCCGCCCTACGGCATCCCAGAAGGCCGGGGCTGGGGAGAATCCCGGCTCGGTACCTCGCCCGAGTGAGCCCGCGTTGCGGAGACGACGCCTTCGAAAGGACTCCGCACCTGCAGCAACGGTCTTCGAAACCGTCTCGCAACTGAGGTACCCGCAGCAGGCTTCGCCTGGCTGCCGCGTCCCGCGACGGCCGGGACTGCGGAGAAGGTCGGTCTACGAGGCCGATGCCCCTTTTTCGCTACTACCATGCACCCGCACGCGTGTCAGTGTTGATGTCCTCGAGCAGGACCTCGACGGCTCGTTCGAGCTGGCTGTCAGTGTCGGCGGCCATGTCCTCAGCAGGAGGTTGGTTGACGATTACGTCGGGCACGGCGCCGTTGTTCTCCATGTTGATTCCCGACCCGGCGACGAACCAGCCGCGCAGTGGCAGCCGTACCCGTCCACCATCAGGGAGAGTGGTCCCCCCCGTCGAGATCACGGCGCCGAAGGTTGGTTTGCCGACGACTGGTCCGCGTTCGAGGGTTTTGAAGGCGTGCGAGAAGATCTCGGCGTTCGAGTAGGAGTCTTCGTTGCAGATCGTTGCGGCTGGCCGCGTCCACGCGGCGAGCGGTAGTCGGCTCTGTGGGTAGGCCTTGATGCCGGAGTCGTCGTCGCGCGGAACGGTGAACGCATGGCGTTGGACCATCAGGACCGCCATCAGGTAGTCGGTTGTCCAGCCGCCGCCATTTGACCGCACGTCGATGAGCAGGCCCTCGCGGCCCTCTGCCGCCGCCTGCAGGTCACGCTCGAAGGTCTCGAAAGACGGGATGCTCATGCTCTGGATGTGCAGGTAGCCGAGGCGGCCTTCAGAATAACGTTCGGTGAGGGCCTGTCGCTGGCGCACCCATGTCTCGTAGCGGAGGGCGTCCTGAAGGCCGTAGGAAGAGGGGATGATGACGGCCTTGCGCTCGACGCCGTCGCTGCCGAGGATTCGCAGCGGCACGCGGCGGTCGGTGGTGGCGGTGAACAGGGAGTAGATGTTGGTGCCGGTCTCCACATCGACTCCGTCGACGGAGAGCAGCCGGTCGCCGGCCTCGATCGCCGTTTCGACCGAGCCCGCCGGGCTATCGGCCATGACTTCGCCGACGAGGATTCCGGGGCCGCCGGCGGAGGGGTCGAAGGTGACGCCGATCCAACCCGTCTTCTCACCTTTGTTGTTCCTCTTCGCGTAGTAACCCATGTGCGACGCGTTGAGTTCGCCGAGCATCAGGTTGACGGCATCGGAGAAGTCTCGGCCGTGCGACGCCTCGAGCGCCCAGGGGCGGTAGATTGCGGCCTTGGCTTGCCAGTCGACGCCGTGGAATTCGGGGTCGTAGAACCACTCGTTGAGGGCCCGCCAGGCCTCGTCGAAGGTCGCCTCGCGGCGCGCCTGTCTGTCGATGACGACCCGTGCCGAGAAGGGCACCGGGTCGCCCGCCTTGCCGTCCAGACCGACGCGCTTGATCGTGCCATTGGAGTCGAGGTAGAAGGCGGTCTTGCCGTCTGCGGTCAGCTGAACGAGCGAGGGCTCGGCGCCCCCCTCGGTGAGGCGTGTGAGGTCCTCACCGTCGAAGCGCAGGCTGTAGAGATCGACCTTGCCGTCGGGGGCGGCGTTGAAGAGCACTCGTTTGCCGTCCGGAGTGGCGAGCGGGTCGCTTTCGTCTCCGTTTTCGCCCGAAATACGGGTCGCGCGGCGCCACAGCTCGTCGAAATCGATCGCGACCTCGGGGAGCTCTTTCTTTTCCTCTTCGTCACTTTCTTCTCCGGTTTCACCCTCTTCTTCGTCTTTTTCCTCCCCCTTTTCTTTGTCGCCGGAGTTCTTGAATACCTTCAGCCACTGCGCTGCGGTGCGCTCGTTGTCGGCGCGAGTGAGCCAGACCCCCCAGACGTCGAAGGTGTCGCGGTGTTGTTTCGAGACCCACAGCAGACGCTTGCCGTCCGGGCTCCAGCGGGGCTGCGTGTCGTCGTCGGGGTGTCGTGAGACATTGTAGGGCTCACCGCCGCCGGCCGAGATGATCCAGACCTCGGAGTTGTAGTGCACGTCTTCGGTCGAGTAGGCGATCCACTCGCCGTCCGGGGACCAGCTGAAATCAGGTGGAGACCAGTGTTCGAATAGCACGGCAGCGTCGCTTCCGTCGGCATTGGCGACCACCAGGTCGCCTTTGTCCCGGAGGAAAGCGATCTTTTCACCGGTTGGTGAGTAGCGGCCGCCCATCTCTTCCTCCGGCGAGTCGGTGATCTGCGTGAGCTTGAAGTCGAAGCCTTCGATCCAGCCCTGCTCCTCGTCGGCCGGCTCGGCCACCCACAGGTCGGTATTGCCGGACCGCGCCGAGGTGAAGAGAAGTGTTTTCCCGTCCGGCGCCCACTGCGGGCCCGACTCCCGCGCAGGCGTATCAGTGATCCTGACGGTCGCCGGGGCAGCGATCTCCTGGTCGTCTTTGCCCATGATCTCGACGACGTAGATATCACCTTCGACGACGAAGGCGGCCAGCTCGCCATCGGGGTGCACGGCGAGGTCTTCGCCATCACTTGACGCTGTGCGGCGTTCGATACGTTCCATCATGGTATCCGCCGGGACATCGATCGTCAGCCGCTGGGGCTCTCCGCCCGACGGCGTGACGGTCCAGATCGAATCTTCGAACTCATAGGCGATCAGACTGCCGTCAGCTGCGACACGTGGAAACCGTACATCGGTTCCTGTGTGGGCCGTCAGCGGGGTCGCCTCACCGGTCACCAGCTCGAGGAGGTAGACATTCTTGCGCTCCGAGCGCGAGGAGAGAATGGCGATGGTGTGGTTGTCCACCCATCCCGGGTAGTCCTCGTCGCCGTCGAAGTCGGACAGGAGGTGGTGCTCACCGTCCGAGTCGCGGAACCAGGGAGTGCGCGACGCCTCACCGCGGTAGCCGTGGCGGGTCCACTTTGTCGCTCCGCGAACGAAGACTACAGCGTCTCCGCTCGGCGAGTAGGCGGCATGTTCGCCGAGGGCGCTCTGCGCGAGCACCGGTGTACCGCCATCGACCGGCACGGTCCACAGGGCCGGCATCCAGCGAACGGACAGCGCCCTTTCT
>CAZCEX010000194.1:0-7667 GCA_964497785.1 uncultured Thermoanaerobaculia bacterium
CCCGACTCAATAGATATGGTGCGGGCTGTCAGCCCAAAGCGGTGAGGGCGCTGCTGGCAGCGGCGGCGAGGCCTCGTAGGCCGAGGGTCACGCAGACCAGAACCACCGTGCCCATTACGAGATTCTGGGTCCTGTTGTTGACCCCGTTGGGGCCGAGCAGGTCTTTGTCGTTCATCGTGATCCACAAGAAGACCGCGATCACGGGCAATACCAGCCCGTTGAAGGCCTGGGCGAGGATGATCACCGGGATCGGTTTCACGCCGGTGGCGGCGAACGCAACGCCGGCCAACAAGACGCCCAGCCAGACCCCTCGATAGCGCGACGAACCTTGCGACCAATCGGGTCCTTCGGTCCTGCTGAGCAGGGTGCGGGCAGTGATGGCGGCGGCAAGAGGTGCTGTGGTGGCTGAGGTGAATCCTGCGGCAAAGAGGCCGACAGCGAGCGGCCACTGGGCCCCGCTTCCGAGGCGCTCGGCCAGAACCGCTGCCAGTCGCTGATACTCCAGACCGCCGCCGAGAGCGGTGCCGACCACGAGCACGGCCAGGGAGATCAGACCGCCACCGCCGACCGCCAGCGCGAGGCCCCAGCGCATCTCGCCGAGCCGGTGGTCCCGGGCCAGGGCAGATCCGAGAAAGAGGTTGTAGGGTACGACGGTGGTTCCCACGAGCCCGAGCACGAGCACGGTCGATCCACCCGGCAGGCGAGGAATGAAAAGGCCGGACAGCAATGCGGCGGCGTCGGGGGCCAGGCGCACGGCCGTAGCCAGGAAAGCAATCCCCATCACTGCCACCAGCCCGCCGAGGCTGCTGGCGATCCAGCGGGTATTGCCGGTGGCCAGAAGTGCCGCAGCGAGTACGCCGCAGAGCCCGGTCAGAAGGGCGGGGGAGGCATCGACAACCAGCCGCAGACCGGCCACGCCGCCGAGCAGGTTGCCCGCTTCGTAAGCGGCGCAGCCGAGCACCACCCCGGCCGCCATCACCGCCGGAACCCAGCGCCCAGGCCCCGCAGCCGGGAAGCGCATACGCACGGCCTCGCCGAGCTCCTTGCCGGTGAGCACGGTGATCCGACCCGACGCCTCCTGCAGCACGAGACAGGCGACGGTCGAGAAAACGAGTGCCCAGGCCAGGGCAAAGCCGAAGTCGCTGCCGGCGCGCGCGGCGGTGGTCACGGTGCCGGGGCCGATGAAGGCCGCCGCGATCACCGACCAGAAAAGTAGGTTCAGGAGACGTTTCATGCCATTACATTCTGTGGTCGGTATCGACGTTTTGGAGCACGCCCACGGTCAGAGACCTTTTTCTGTGACCAGGTAGGTGGCGAAACTGCCGAGCCAGTGGCCGCCTTCGTAGTGCTCTCCGGTCACCGAGGCGAGCCCCGATTTTCGATGCTCGTCTGCCGCTGCCTGCAGGGCGTCGCGCCTCGGGTCGTTGTCGGGCAAACCGGCCCTGATGCCCTCGAGCATCCAGGCGCGAGAGATGTTGAGGCCGTCGAGATGGGCCAGCTTGCCGTCGGTGCGGTCGGTGACAACGCCGATCGGGAGCCAGCTCGAGCTCGTGGCGGCCGGTATCTCGGGAAGAAACAGGGTGAGCCAGGCGGCGAACTCCTCCGGTTTGAGAACCCGGCGCATGAGATCAGCCTCGGCGATGCAGGGCGACAGGAAGTCTTGCCCCGAAGGCTCGTAGCTCAGCGGGCAGCTTATATCGTTCAGGTAGAGCTGCCGCGACCTGTTGCTGATCAGCTCGACCATGGCCGTGTCGCCCACCGTCTCTGCCCAGTCCAGAACCAGACCGAAAGCAAACGCTGTTTGGCTGTGCTCGCCGGTCCGGATCGCATAGTAGAGCTTCGGCAACCACTCGCGGAAACGCTCGGCAGCCACCTTCTCGAGAGGCACCATGTTTCGCCGCCACTGTTGTACCTGATCGTCGTCCCAGGAGTGCAGCTCATCGGCGAGACAGAGTAACCAGGCGAGACCGTAAGGGCGTTCGAAGGAGGTTCGCCCCTGGCCCTCGAGGTACGCGACCTCGGCCGCGAGCTTGTCCTTCGTGAAGCTCGTGGCGAGCGCCGCGCGGGCCGCAGTAGCGAACTCGGCATCTGGGTAGAGCTTGCTCAGCCTCACCAGAAGCCAGTGGCCGTGGATCGAGCTGTGCCAGTCGAAGCAGCCGAAAAAGCTCGGCGTCAGCTTTCTCGGCGGGTCCACGTCGTCATCGGACGAGAGCACGTGGCCGATCTTGTTGGGGTATTCCTGGTGCACGCAGCTCAAGGCCAGACCGGCAAAACGTTCAATGGACTCCGACATGAGGACCGGCGCTTGTGCAGAAACGAATGTCGCGTGGCTGGCGAGAAGTACCAGAAGCAACAGAGCTGTGGTAACGCGGTTCATGGCGTCACCTCGCAGAGCTCCGCCGTGGAAACCACCGTCGCGTAGCTGCCTTTCATGGCCGCCAGTGCTGAAGCGTGGACCTGGGCGGCCGGCACGGTTGTGCCGTCAAACTCCAGGTCCCGGGTCGCGCATGCGTCGTGCGCCACCGTCACCTCGAAGCCGTAGTCGGCAGCGGCCCGCACCGCCGCCTCGACGCACATGTGGGTCTGCATGCCGATGACCACCACCTTCGTGACGCCGAGCTCGCGCAGTACGCTCAGCAGCGCCGTGTCGCGAAAGGAGTTGGCGTGGTGCTTGCCGATCAGTTTTTCTCCCTTGGCGGGCAGGACCTCGGGTTGGATCCGGTACTGGGCCGCGATCCCCGTCGGATCGGGCGCGTCGACATCCTTGGGCAGGTGCTGCACGTGGATGACAGGGCGGCCTGCTTTTCTAAAGGCGTCGATGAGCTTCCGGGCCTTGCCGGCCGCCGCTTCGGGTTCGACCAGTGGAACCATGCCGTCTGGGAAGTAGAAGGCCTGGATGTCGATGACCAGAAGCGCCGCACCGTCGAATGCCGTGACCGTATTCTCGGAGGCGCTCTCGCTTGCCGCGAATGCCGCTCCAACCACCTGAACCAAAAAGACTGCGATGCAAAGCGCCGTGCTCTTCATCAGAACCCTCCAGTCGCGCCAGTGTAGCGCGGCGCAAGGGGAGCACGGCGTATACTCCGGTCTCGAGAGGGAGGGTTGCCTGATGAGGTGTTTGTTGTCAAAGCGGGTCGGGTTGGCAGTGTCGGTCGTGATGCTGACGGCGGTGGCCGTATTTGCCGAACGACCGCGGGTCTACTGCATCCAGGGCGCGACTTTGGTTTCGGCGCCTGGCGATACCATCGAGAACGGCACGATCGTCATCCGGGACGGTCTGATCGAGGCCGTTGGCGCCGACGTCACGGCGCCGCCCGACGCGGTTGTTATCGACGGAGAAGGACTGTGGGTCTACCCCGGTCTCATCGACCCGGTTGCCAAGCAGAGTTCGAGTGCTGGCGGCGCCGAGCAGCAGCCGCCTGCGATGCGGCGGATGGGCGGCGCCGAGCAGCAAAAACCGGGTCCAGTTCATCCACTGCTTCTGGTTCATCCCGAGCAGCGCGTCAGCGAAACACTGCTGCCCTTCGAGGGCGACCGTCAGCGTCGGGCCGAGCGCATGCGCGAGCTCGGTTTCACGACTGCGCTCGTGGTGCCTTCTTCCGGTATTTTCCGCGGCACGAGTACCGCGGTGCTGTTCAGGGACGAGACGCCGGTATCCGAGATCATCCTGCGGGAAGATGTCGCCCAACACCTGGCCTTCGATCACACGCGATTCGGAGGGAGTTATCCCACCAGCCTGATGGGAGTGGCGGCGACGATTCGACAAGTTGTATTGGATGCCGAGCGCTACAGTGAGTGGCGAAGGCGCTACGAAGACAACCCCCAGGGCATGGTGCGCCCCGAGCACGTGGCGGCGTACGAGGCGCTTGCCGAGGTGGTGGCCGGCGGTCAGCCGGTCGTCTTTCACGCCGACTCTGCTCTGGGGGTGCTGCTCGCGCAGGACCTGGCGAATGAGCTCGGACTCGAGGCCTCGATCGTAGGCTCGGGAACCGAGTGGGAGGTGGCGGAGCAGCTTCGATCACTGCAGGGCACGTTGATCTTGCCGATCGCCTTCCCGGAGAAACCCAAGGTGGGTGACGACGACGAGGCCCTCGAGGTGACGGTGCAGACCATGCAGCGTTACCTTCGGGCGCCGGCCGCCGCATCGTATCTGACCGACGCCGGGGTGCGTATCGCACTGACCACCGATGGGCTCAAGACACTTTCAGACTTCAAGAAGAACCTCAACAAGATGTTCGAAGAAGGCCTGTCCGAGGAGAAAGCGCTCGCTGCCTTGACCACGGTACCCGCCGAGTTGCTTGGCATTGAAAACGTCGCCGGCACGCTCGAACCCGGGAAGATTGCCAATGTAGGGGTCTTCGACGGCCCGATCTTCGCCGAGAAAACCACGGCACGGCATATCTTCGTCGACGGCTTCGAGTATCGCATCGAAGAGAAGAAGAAACCTGAGGGTGGTGACCCGGATGCGGTGGTCGACCCGCGCGGTGAGTGGGCGGTGGTCTTCGAGATGCCGGACGGCGGCTCGGAGCGTCAATGGAAGATCGAGGGTGAGGAGGACGCCTTGACCGGAACTGCTGAGACTCGTGGCGGAACGGTCACCTTCGAAGATGTGAAGCTTGAGGGCAACATGCTCACGGTCGTATTCCCGGGGCGCGGCGAGCGTGGGTCGATGGAGTTCACGGTGGTGATCAAGGGCGACGACTTCGAAGGCACGGCGGAGCTCGGACCACGATCGGTCACTGTCGTGGGGACCCGAACGAGTGGTCCGGAAGGGGGTAGGTCATGAGCATTCTTACGAACCGAGATCGTTCCGTCATGTCGGTGTGTTTTGTCGTCACCTTGGCCGTTTCCATGGGGACGGCGCCCGCCGCCTCGGTCGACTCCGCTCCGGAGCTGGTGCTGGTCAGGAACGCTACCGTCTGGACCCAGGGCCCCCAGGGCGTGCTCGAAAACGCCGACGTGCTGATCCGGTCGGGTTTGATTGCCGAGGTTGGCCACGGGCTCGAAGCGCCGGACGGCGCCTCGATCATCGATGGCACAGGGAAACACCTGACCCCGGGGCTCATCGACGTGCACAGCCACATCGCGCTCCGCGGCAACGTCAACGAAGGCAGCAATATCATTACGGCCGAAGCCCGCGTCATCGATATTATCGACCCGACCGATATCAACATCTACCGCCAGCTGGCGGGTGGGCTCACCGGCGCCCACCTCTTGCACGGCTCGGCCAACTCGATCGGTGGCCAGGACGCGGTGATCAAGCTCCACACCGGGGCAACCGCCGAGCAGCTGCTGGTCGAAGGACGCAAGGGAATCAAGTTTGCCCTCGGCGAAAACCCGAAGCAGTCGCGCGGCGTCAGCTACAACAAGAGCCCACGCTACCCGCAGACCCGCATGGGTGTGATGGAGTCGATTCGCAGAGCTTTCATCGCGGCCGAGAACTACGACCGTGAGTGGTCGGCGTACGAAGCGCTGACGCCGGCTGTGCAAAGGCATCGCGAACCGCCGCGCCGAGATCTGCAACTCGAGGCCGTGCTCGAGATCCTCAAGGGCGAAAGAACGATCCACTGCCACGCCTATCGTCAAGACGAGATGTTGGCAATGATGCGCCTTGCCGAGGACTTCGGTATTCGTATCAAGACCTTCGAGCACGGGCTCGAAGGCTACAAGATAGCCGACGAGCTGGCGGCTCACGGTGTCGGTGTCACCACCCAGAGCGACTGGTGGGGCTACAAGCTCGAGGCCTTTGACGCCACTCCCTACAACGGCGCCCTCTTGACCAACCGTGGTGTCATGGTCACCTTCAGCTCCGACTCGCCCGAGCTCGCGCGGCGCCTCAATCTCGAGGCTGCCAAGGCCGCCAAGTACGGCGGGATGGAAGAGGAAGCCGCACTGGCCTGTGTCACCAGCAACGCCGCCATCCAGCTCGACCTCGGCGAAAGAATGGGTTCGCTCGAGCCGGGCAAGGACGCCGACCTCGTCTTGTGGTCCGGCCACCCTTTGAGCGTCTACGCGATCGCCGAAAAGACATGGGTCGACGGTGTACGTGAGTTCGACCGCGAGGCCGATCTCGCTGGACGCGAAGTTGTGGAGCAGCAGCGGGCGAAGCTGATCGCTGCAATCCGGGGCAAGGACAACACGGCCGAGGAGGTCGAAGAAGATACCCAGACCAGGCCGGCTCCTGCGCCGACCCCCTTGATCTACTTCGACCGCCTCGCCTCGACGGGCGCTGTGGTGTCGATCGTCGGCGCCACCGTGCATACCGTGGCCGGAGACCCGATCCCGAACGGTACTGTTTCGTTTCAGGCGGGGCGGATTCTCGAGGTCGGTTCCGGGCTCGAGCCCCTGCCTGGCGCGACGGTGGTCGATGCCACCGGCAAGCATGTTTATCCCGGCCTCATCGATGCCAACAGCGTGATCGGCCTGACCGAGATCAGCTCGGTCTCGGCGAGCGTGGACATCAGCGAAACAGGGGACATCAACCCCGCGCTCAATACAGCTATCGCCGTCAACCCCGATTCGGAGCTGTTGCCGGTGACCCGTGCCAACGGCCTCACCCACGTGCTCACGGTTCCCGGTGGGGGTCTGGTCAGCGGCACGTCTTCCCTGATCCGCCTCGAGGGCTGGACCTGGGAGGATCTCTTCGCCGCAACGCCGGCGGCGATGCATCTTTCCTGGCCCACCTTCAGCCCCAGACAGAGCTGGTTTGGGCCACCGCAGTCTGCCGACGGCCTCGAAAAGAAGCGAGAAGAGAAGCTGAAGAAGCTCCGTTTGCTCTTCGACGCTGCGCGGGCCTACGCAACCGCAAAGAACGCGCCCGAAAACGCCGGTTCACCGCTCGAGATCGACCCGAAGCTGGAGGCGATGCTGCCAGTGCTTGACGGAACACTGCCGGTCATCGTGCACGCCGAGGATGTGCGTCAGATCACGAGCGCCGTCGAGTGGGCCGAGAAAGAAGGTGTAAGGATGATCCTTGCCGGACGCAAGGACATGTGGCGGGTCGCCGACATGCTTGCAGCCAAGGACATCCCGGTGATCGTCGGCAACGTGCTGTCGCTGCCGGCGAGGCGTGACGAGCCCTACGATACGGCCTACGCCACCCCAGCCAAGCTGCACGAAGCCGGGGTCAAGTTCTGTATCGCAGGTTCCCCGAACAGCTTTGCCGCCGCCAATACGCGCAACCTGCCGTATCAGGCGGCGATGGCTGCGGCCTTTGGGCTGCCCAGGGACGAAGCGCTCAAGGCCGTCACCCTGTGGCCGGCGCAGATTCTCGGCGTTGGTGACGAACTCGGTTCGATTGAGGTCGGAAAGTCCGCGAGCCTGATCATCACCGACGGCGACCCACTCGAGATTCGTACAAACGTCGAAAGAGTCTTCATCGACGGGCGTGAAGCCGACCTTACGACGCGTCACACACGGCTGTATGAACGGTACGCCAACAGGCCGGTGAGGGACTAACCCGCAACTGGGGAAAGCCTACAGATAAGGTCGATGCCAACCGCGGCGGTGTGAATTTGAACCGCGAAGACGCGAAGGACGCGAAGAAAACACAAAATCTATAAATAAAACCTTTGCGCTCTTAGCGTCTTTGCGTTTCAAATGCCTAATATTGCCTCTCGGCTGCCATCCACGATCAACCTGACTCAACGCAGGCCTATGCGCTACAC
>CAZCEX010000195.1:0-7666 GCA_964497785.1 uncultured Thermoanaerobaculia bacterium
TCTGGAGGTCCCTGCGCGGTTGGTGATGGGTGAAACTATCGTTGAACCAACACCTATTTGAAGGGCTGCCGGGTTTTTCCGTCCTGATGCCTGCCGTCGAGGCGGGAGATGGATGGGGGATAGGCACCCACCTGTGGTTTCGCAGGTTCAAATAGGCTAGCCCACACGGCCGAAGTGGGGGCCTCCTCTTACCCTCCTTCGCTGAAATAATGTGCTTCTGACCCACCGGTGACCTGGTCGCTCTTTGACAAGGGGGTGCACCGTGCCACCAGAAGTGGTGACGATCGTCGTAGCTGGCGTTCTCGGTGTGGTATTCCTGCTCGGAAATCTGCTGGTATGGGGTCTGTGGAGGCGAAGTCGTGTCGCCGCGCGGTCCATGCTGGCGAAGGCCGAGCAGGAGGCGCAGCGGATCGAGGCGCGTGCCGAAATCGAAGCTCAGCGGCGTCAAAAGGATATCGAGGTCCAGGCGCGAGAACGGCTGTTTTCGGCACGAACAGAGTTTGAAAGGGAAACACGGGAATATCGGTTGGAGTTGGACGGTGAAGGCCGTCGTCTCGCCGACAAAGAAAATGAGTTCAGAGACGTGGCCGAAGAGCTACGATCCAGGGAGTCCGGAGTAAAGGAGTTGGAAACATCCCTGGCGGAAAGGGACATGCACCTCTCCCAGGCTGAAGGCGAACTCGTCGCTGCAGTCGCAATCCAGAAGGAAAAGCTCGAACAGATTGCCGGCTTGACTTCCGAACAGGCGAAACAGGAGCTGCTCAGGGCGCTCGAGAACGAGGCGCGCATGGATGCGGCCGGAATGGCGAAGAGGATCGAGGACGAAGCCAAAGAAAAGGCCAAGGAGAAGGCACGCCGCATCATCTCCATGGCGATCCAGCGGATCGCGGGCGAGCATATTGTCGAGAGCACGGTCTCCGTGGTCGATCTCCCGTCCGACGAGATGAAGGGCCGGATCATCGGTCGCGAGGGTCGCAATATCCGCGCCTTCGAGCAGGCTACGGGGGTCGATCTGATCGTAGACGACACGCCGGAAGCGGTCATTTTGTCGTGCTTCGAGCCGGTGCGTCGCGAGATCGCACGTATCGCCCTTGGCACCCTGATTCAGGATGGACGGATTCACCCCGGGCGGATCGAAGAGATCGTTATCAAGGTCCAGGCCGACATGGAGGAAAAGCTGCTCAGCGATGGCGAAGCGGCGGCGCTGGAGGCCGGCATTCCCGACTTGCACCCCGAACTCCTCAGGCTCATCGGCCGGCTTCAATTCCGCTCCTCCTATGGGCAGAATGCCCTCAAGCATTCTATGGAAGTCGCCTGGCTGGCTGCACACATGGCCGCCGAGCTCGGTGCGGATGCAGTGGTGGCCAAGAGGGCTGGCCTGCTGCACGATCTCGGCAAAGCGGTGGACCGTGAAATGGACGGCACCCACCTCGAGATCGGGCGCGAGCTGCTCAAGAAGCACGGCGAGTCCGAAAAGGTGATCCACGCCATGGAATGTCACCATGGTGATTATGACCCCCAGAGCGTCGAGGCGGTGCTCGTAACGGCGGCCGATGCCCTGTCAGCGGCTCGGCCGGGGGCGCGCAGAGAGATCCTCGAGAACTACATCAAGAGACTTGAGAAGCTCGAAAGCATGGCTGCGGACTTCAAAGGCGTATCGAAGGCCTTTGCCATTCAGGCCGGGCGAGAGCTCCGTATCGTCGTCGAGAGCCAGAACATCAGCGACGAAGACGCCGGATGGATGGCTCGAGATCTCGCGAAAAAGGTCGAGGCCGAACTCACATACCCCGGGCAGATCAAAGTCACTGTGATTCGAGAGACGAGGGCGGTGGAGTACGCTCGTTGATTCGCCTGCTCTTTGTCGGCGACGTCATGGGCAGTTCCGGGCGGCGCATAGTCAAGCAGGAGCTTGAGACACTGGTCGACCGGGAACGGATCGATCTCGTGGTCGTCAACATTGAAAACATCGCCGGCGGGTTTGGTATCACCGCCCCGGTCCTCGAGGAGATGGACCACCTGCCGGTTGATGTTTGGACGACCGGGAATCACGTTTGGGACAAGAAGGAGGGCGTCGGGCTGCTCGACGCACACCCGTATCTCTTGCGTCCCGCGAATTACCCGGAGGGGAACCCGGGGCGCGGCTGGTGTCTGACCGAGACGGCTGCCGGGGTGCCTGTGGCCGTTATCAACCTCCAGGGGCAAGCGATGATGCCGCCGATCGACAACCCCTTTCGCCGTGCCGACGAGGTTCTCGACGAAATTCATCAAAAACACAGCGACGTACGAATCGTATTGGTGGATATGCACGCAGAGGCGACCTCCGAGAAACAGGCGATCGGTTGGTATCTTGACGGTCGGGTAACGGCGGTATTGGGGACCCATACCCATGTTCCGACCGCGGACGAACGGATTCTGCCGCAAGGAACCGCCCTGCAGACCGACGTCGGAATGACAGGGCCCTATGAGTCGATCATCGGGATGAAGCCGGCCAAGGTACTTGAACGGTTCCTCTATAACACGCCAAGGCCCTTCGAACCTGCGAAGAGGGACCCCCAGCTTCGCGGTGCGATTGTGGATGCCGATGAGGAGTCCGGCAAAGCGATGGCGATTCGCCGCGTTCAGGTGAACGGGACGTGACTCTATGCACCACAAGCGCCTAGGCGAATCGGCTGTTTGATTCGTAGACCTTTCGGATCGAATACTTGATGACGATGTATCAACAAACCTCCATAGAGCCATCGCCAGTCGATTGGCCCAGGACACAGGCCTCAGAACAGAGATACCGTCTGCGGCCTGACGGGAACCGGTGGACAGCGGATCCCGGCGAGGTGGCCGCCCGCGACGAGAGCCGTGAACCGTTGCGGGATCCTCGTCTTTTGATCGATCTTCCGAACTGGCTCGGTGATCTCGTAATGGCCTTGCCCGCGACCGACAGATTGGTTCGGGCCAATCCCTGTGGATCAACAACGCTGCACGTTCGGCCGGCAACTGCCCGCCTCGCGCAGGTGCTCTTTCCGCGGGTGCGAGTCATCGCGACTCCACGTCAACAATCGCCCCTCCTGACTTTGCGACGGCTTCTTCGGTCAGCAAAAAGGGCGGATATCGGGGTCACGCTGCGCAATGCGAGCCGTGCCAAGATCGTGCTGTGGCTGACTTCACGATGGCGGCTCGGGACATCGAGTCAGGGCGGGAGCGTGCTTCTGAACTGGAGTCACCGGGTTGTGGGGGACCGGCATCAGGTGCACGACGCGGATCCCCTCCTCGGCCACCTCGGCCTTCCGGGAGCTGACCCCCTGTGGAGAGCCCGCCTACCCAAGAACCTCCGCCAAGCCGGTGTCGATGCCCTCGGCCTCGCGGGGCTGGACCGGGGTCGCTCGAGCATCGGGCTCGCTCCTGGAGTGGCCTGCGGGGGTTCGGCGAAGCGCTGGCCCGAAGAGCGGTTCGGGCGTCTGGCTGCGCTTCTGAAGGGGCGCGGATTTTCTCCGGTCGTGGTGATCGGACCGGGAGAGGGCGCCCTGGCAAAGACCGTGGTGGCCGCATCCGGAACGAGTATTCCAGTCGTTGGTGAGGACCTCGATGCTGCCGGGTTGGCCGGGGTTCTGTGCTGCCTTGATGCGCTTGTTGGTAACGACTCAGGTCCGGCACACACGGCGGCTGTTTTCGGTGTTCCGTCGCTGGCGTTGTTCGGCCCGACTGACCCGAGACGTACGGCCCCCTTGGGATCCACGGCTGCCGTCGTGACCCTCGACTTGCCGTGCTCCCCATGCCTCAGATCGCGCTGCCCCCTGGATCACTGTAATTGCCTGCAACGTCTGTCCGTCGAAAATGTCGAGTCTCATCTCATCAACCTGATCGAAGATCGAACAGGCGCGGTGAGCCGGGTGGTTCAGGCCTGACGCTTGTCCGATCGGCGATGCAGTAGGGCGATCTGAGGGGTCGCACGCTCGTCCTTTTCCAGCTGCTGATCATCACAAATCAGGCCCTGGAGCAACTCCGCAAGGCGCATCAGTTCAGCCCTCACCTCGCGACGGCGTGACCGCAGTTCGGCAATGACCTTCTCGATATTGTGGGCGCGTCCATGCGCCTCCTCAACGAGGCGATCGGCCAGTGCGTGCCCTTCGGCAACGATTCTCTGGCCTTCGGATCGGGATGACTCCAGGGTCGTCTCCGCCGCCTTCTGGGCGCCGACCAAGGCCTCGCGAAGCGCCTCTTCGCGATCGTGAAAGGACTTCAGCTCCATCTCCATTTTGTGAACTGTTTGACGAAGTTCCCCGCGCTCCCGCACAAGATCCTCCATCGCCGCGGCAACGTGTTGCATGAACGCCCGAACAGCGTGGGGTTCGAATCCGCGAAGGCCGCGGGGGAAATCGGTGCCGAGAATGTCAAGAGGTGTCAACTCGCTCATGGTAGTCTCCCAAACTCATTGTGCCACAAAGTAAGGCAAAAGAGGACCTTGCGAGCTGAGATTATGAAAATGCGTCGGTTTTTGTAATCAAAATCACTGGTGAATCCGGTCGGCGATCAATCCGGCTCGCGCGCATGGAGGATCCTCGCGAAGCCTGCGTGCGAGCTCCGACTCAATACCGCGTCGGGCCTCGGGCGTACTTTGGGCGAGCTTTCCGAGGTGGTCGAGATCGTCGGGTCGTAACCAGCGGTACTCGTGGACAGCAGTCCATCGAGGGTCGGTGAGGTGCCGGTTGACGAGAACCATTGCAGTGTCATCCCAATGAACCAACGCCCACGTATCCGACGGAAACCATAGAGCGGAATAACCGCGAGAACCGAGATCCTCCCCTTGCGGGGTGGTGACGATCAGCGGATCGTGATAACGAAGAAGGGCGGTGGCGATGCCGTAACCGTCGAGAAAAGCCTGCCATCGGGCCACCGAACTGCTCGTCTCGATGGACCATATTTCTTCGAGCACCTCTTCGTGGATCTCGTTGCGATCGTCAATGAAAGCCTGTGTCGGCGGGTAGTAGCGTCCGATCAACCAACCGCCGAAGCGCACGTCGTTGTAGAGCGGTTTTGAGAGGAGGTCATTTCTTTCGAGGAAAGCACAGGCTGCGACTGGATACCGCTCTGTTGAGTAGCCGAAGCCGAGAGGAAATCCCCGGGCATCGATCATGAGTGCTGCGAGGATCGCCGTAGCCGCCAGGCAGGCGCGCCTGAGGTGTGTCGTATTGTTGTGGAAAGGAGCAAACCGCGCCAGGGAAGGCCCAATCGCCTCCGGCAAGAGCACGAAGAAAAGCCCAACGTTGCGGACATATCGCAGCGCCAGGGCGGTGGCAATGAGGTACAGGGCCCACCTCACGGGATCTCGTCCGCGCAGGGCGAGGATCAAACCGGCGGCAACGATCGCGATGAATAGCTCCGGGACGTCCGTCGGGCCGGGAGAAATCCACTCCGGATTCGGTATGAAGTCCTTGCTCACGAGGCGTGCCAGTCGGATCGGGGCCGCAAACACGTGAAAGCCCCACGGATTGACCAGGGTGCCGGCGATCACCGCGCCCAGCATAGTTACGCCTGAGGTGATGTGAGGCCGGAGGGCTCGGCGTGCAAGCGCATCCCCGACGATCTCAGCTGCCAGGAGGACCGTCAGGATCACGGGGAGGATGAGGATTCCGCCGTGGAGGTTGATTCCCAGAGCGGTGACGGCAGTTATTGCCAGTACGCTCCTGACCAGTTTGCGGTCATTTCGGGTCAGGTAACAGTGAACGGCCAAAGGGGTCAGGATGAGGGTCGCGAGTTCGGGGCGAACGTAGAAACGGAAGCGTGCGCCGGCGACGCACAAGGCAACCAGAAGAAGAGCGGGAGCTGGGGCCAGACCCGCCCGCCGCGAAATCTGCAGTAGCACAAACGCCAGGCCGATGATGACCACGACTCGCATGAGCACCAGGGCCTGAGCGCCGGATGCTGCTTCGGCGGTGGCAGCTATGACCTGGAAGAGCCACTCGTGATCCAGCCACGGCGCCCCGTTGGCGGTGAACGTGAAGGGGTTGAACCGGAGGATCTCTCGGTGTTCCAACATCCACCGGCCGGAGGCAAGGTGCCATCCGATGCTCGTATTGAGCACTTCGAAGGCGCCTGCGATAACCCCGAATAGAGCCAGAGTGAGCAGGATGGTTCGGGGCGCCTTTGCGCCGTCTGTCGGCCGAGCGAGTGATGCCTCGCCGGCCGGGCCACCGGATGGGTTCGGCCCGTTGTTCAGACCGGCTCCTCGAGACCGAGCACGTGGTGCTGCCACTCGGATTCGAAGGCAAGACTGGCCATGTCGGTCATGCGGTCGAGAAAGACGACGCCATCGAGATGATCGGCCTCATGCTGGAGGACTCGTGCGTGAAACCCGTTGGCGGTGAGCGACAGAGAGGCGCCCTCGAGGGTGCGTGCCTTGACCTTGACTCTCTCGTAACGGGGAACCATGCCACGAAGGCTCGGGATAGAGAGACAACCCTCCCAGCCCTCCTCGATTCCGATCCCGATCGGTCTGACCTCGGGGTTGACGAGCATGGTGGGCTCAATCTCGGCCTGATGCTCGTCGCCGGGTACCCAGTAGACGAAGAGGCGAAGTGCCTCGGCGACCTGTGGACCGGCCAAACCCACCCCCTCCTCCTCGGTCATGGCGCGAACCATTCTGAGGGAAAGACCATGCAGCCACCCGGACCCGAAGAGTTCTTCGGGGACCGGGTCAGCGACCTGTCGCAGGGTTGGGTGGCCGAGGCGGATGACCTCGAGGGCTCGAGCCTCTTCTGGAGCTTCTCCGCCCATCGATCAGCCGCAGCCAGAGCACCCGCCGGTGTCGCAGTCACTCGCCGGGGCGTTGGGGTTGTCAACGGTGAAACCCGCACCACGTTGGTCTTCCACGAAGTCGACCGATGCGCCTGTGAGGTGGGGGGCGCTCCGCGGATCGACCAGCACGTCCACGTCTCCGGTCTCGACCACGGTGTCATCGTCCCTCTTGTCATCGAAGGTGAAGCCGTAAGCGAAGCCGGAGCATCCGACACCTTGGATAAAGATGCGCAGACTCTTGCCTTCTGCCTCGGGCATCTGTGCGGAAAACTCTTTGACCTTCTCGATTGCCTTGTCACTGAACGAGATCATGTGACCTCCCATTCTCTTCATTCTGAGGAGGAGCGTTTCTGCCTCGGCTCCTCCCGTCGTATGTCATAACCACAATACTGTCGGATTTCATCCAACGGGCGAAAAAATGCTACTCCATGCCGTGTTCTGTCAACCAGCGCTCAGCTTCGAGGGCGGCCATGCACCCGGTTCCCGAGGCTGTGATCGCCTGCCGGTAAACGCTGTCCTGAACGTCACCGCAGGCCCACACGCCTTCGATTGACGTCCGGGTTGTGCCGGGAACGGTTTTGAGGTAACCGACGTCGTCCATCTCGAGCTTGCCGGCGAAGAGGGCGGTATTTGGTTGGTGCCCGATGGCGATGAACAGGCCTTCGACGCCCAGAGTCCGCTCCTCGCCGTTCACGGTATCGGTCAACCGCACGCCGGTGACCCCGCTCTCTCGAGTACCGAGAACCTCACTGACGACCGAGTTCCAGGCAAAAGCGATCTTGGGGTTTGAAAGGGCTCTCTGCTGCATGATCTTGTCTTGCTCCGCATATTCCTTCAGGATATTGGCTTTGTGAGAAGGAGCGCCATCCAACAGGATAAC
>CAZCEX010000196.1:0-6194 GCA_964497785.1 uncultured Thermoanaerobaculia bacterium
ACGTCACCGACAGCCCATCCGTTGCTCCCGAAACCCGCCCCTGGGCGGTTTCTGGTAGACAACCTGGTCGTCTCCGTCTGGGTACCTCAATCTCTCGAGGCTCAAGGGCGGTCTGATAATGTAGCGCGCCACCTTCTCTATGGATTTCCGATCCTCCGGCTCAAAACGAACCCCGTCGTCGATGTCGATGACTGCCTGCTGAGCTTCGGACAGACGCATCGCGATGCCCGAAGAGCCTACCTGTCTGCCGTGCGCGTCGGCTGCCGTGGGCTCGGCAAAGAGGTTGCAGTCGAGACCGACTCAACGAGAATCTGGATGCCGGTTTGCTCGAAACGGGGCGGTGATCTTCGACAACTGCGGAACTACGGACCTGGGGCACTAGTTGGGAATCCCTGCTGGATCGTCTCGGGCAGCGGCACGGAGCCCTCCGGCTCAGGGCGATTCCGGCAACCTGCTCCGCATAGTGCGGACGAAATCGAGCAGATCGTCGAGGCGGTTTTCGAGCACGTCGTGCACGATCGACAGGTCGATGTCGCCGTAGCCGTGCACGAGCACGTTCCGGAAGCCCACCATGTTGCCGAGGATTGCGGCCGCCGGTTCCGTGAGCCACCCGTTTCGAGCCAACAGGTCGAAGAGCTCTCGATTCGTGCTCGGTTCGCCGAGTCGTTCGTCGGAAACGATGTGAGACGCGACATCTTGAGCCGCCTGAATGGCGATCTGCAGCGTATGCTCGACGAACCGCTCCTCACGCACATCGCGATCGATCAACTCCGGCCGCGCAAGCCGGCGCAGCTCCGCGACCGAGGTCTCGATGAAGGCGAGCTTCTTGGCCAGCAGCTCCGGGTCGGTCATGGTGTCGCCGCCTCCCGTTTCCGGTATCGGTTCAATATCGGCAGCAGGTCGAAGTACTCGTTGCGCGACCGCACCTCGAAGCGGATCCGAAAGGCTCGATCTCGATCAATCAGGATCCGTCCATCGCGCAGCACGCGGTGAATGAGATCGGGCGGGGCCTGGTTGAGCACGACGACCTGGGCCGTCATCCCAGTGGCCTCTTCGAGAGCACGCTCGAGAGCAAACCGAATACCCATCAGGCCATCCCTGTCGGGTTCTCGGAGGAGAATCGCAACATCGATATCACTCGCCGCCGAGGGCGTGCCACGAGCTACGCTCCCGAAGAGGTAGGCGCCGACCACGTTGTCGTCTGTTGCCTCGAGCACCGCCGTCGCGCGGGGAATGATGTTATCTGCGGCCATGGCTTGATTATAGCGGCTCAGCCGCCGTCGCCGATCCACTCGGCGAGATCGCGCAGACGCTGGGGGTCGAGCACCGTGATGCTGTCGGCGCCAACCTTGAAGACCCCGGCTGTCTCGAGCTTGCGGAAGCAACGCGAAAGCACCTCCGGAGCGGTGCCGCACTGAGCGGCGACGAGGTGCTTGGGCGCACCGAAGGCGACAGTGTCACCGGCCTCGAGTTGCCGTCCTTGGCTGCGCGAGAGAAGGTAGACCGCCAGCCGTTCTTCGACCCGCCGCTGCGTCAGAAGCTGCAGCTTGCCGGCGAGTCGCCTGGTCCACATCGCGGTCGACGCCACCATCGCGAGCCCGAGCTCGGGGTCGGCTCGGATCAGCCCGAGCAAGGTTTCGCGGGCGAGCCGCAGGACATATGAGGGTTCGATCGCCTCGGCGGTCGCTGGGTAGGTCCCACTGCCGAAGAGCGCGGCTTCCGCAAAGCTCTGGCCCGGCTTGACGAGGTGGATGAGCAGCTCGCGGCCCTTTTCCGAGTAACGTACGAGCTTCATCTGGCCTTCGAGCAATACGAAGATCGCCTGCGCCGCATTGCCCTCGTGAAACAAGACCTCGCCCTTGTCCAACCGGTGGTCGCTGGCCGCCGCAAGCACCCGCTCCCGGTCTGCCGCGGTCAGATGGGCGAAGAGGGCGACGTCATCGACGATGCTTGTTGGCATGTGAAGATGGTACCGCGACCTGCCCGCAATCCAACGAAGAAAGAGCTTACTGCTGGTCTTCTTGCGGCGCCATGCCGCCGACATGGGTGTAGAGCGGTGAGTCCATCTCCTGGATGCGAATGTTGTACTCGCGTTCGGAGATGTTGTTGTGCCAGTGCCCGGTGACGCGGAAGCCGCCGACAACGACCAACCAGATGCCGACGGCGACCGCGACGGCGACCGTAGGGCGCAGCCATCTCTGCCACCCGCCGAGGACGGTAGGTGGGCGTACCGCGAGACAGCCCTCGACCGGGCAGACGACCACGCAGTCCTGGCACCCTGTGCACTCGATCGAGCTGACGCGGCCAAGGCGGTGGACCGGCAAGCGCGCCGGACACACACTCGTACATGCTCGACAGTCGGTGCACACGTCCGCATTGCGACCGACCTTCAGGAAGGCGAAACGACCGAGCACGCCGACCAGGGCTCCGTATGGGCAGAGGTAGCGGCACCAGAGGTCGCGCACGAAGATCGAGCCGACGACGAGCACACCGAGGACCGCCACCGTCAAGCGGCTCGGCGGCGCGAAAAAACGCCACATCTTCGCATCGACGATCTTCGCGTACGGGCTCGACAAAAAGGCCTCGACCGCCTGCGGCGACATCGCCCACCAGACGGCCCATGCGAAAAAGGCCAGAAGCAGGAACTTGAGGCTTCGCAGGGGGATGTCGAGCCACTTCGGCGGCGTCAGGGTGCGGCCGACAAGACGGATTCCAAGCCGACCCAGCATCTCGGACAGCCAGCCGACCGGACACAGGTGGGAGCAGAAGCTCTTGGCGAGCACCACTGACATCAGGCAGATGCCGAGAAAAATGGCGAGCCCCGCCGGGTGGATCGGGTCGATCTCTCCGGTGGTGAGCAGGTGACGCGTCGCCAGCATGGCGTCGATCGGCAGGAAGCCCTCCGCACCGGGGGGTCTGGATACCGTCGGCATGCGTCCTTCGAGGTGAGCCGTCACCCAGAGAGTGAACTGAATACCAATCGCGATCACGACAAGCGTGAGCACGACCTGTGCCCAACGTCTCGCCGCTACTACCTTCGCCAGCTTCATTCGCCCTCCACTCTGCGATTCTGCCCGAACCCGTTCGAGGGTGCATTGATCGAGATCAACCCACCAACATAACGCGTTACGTCTTCAGCAGCAGGTAGAGCAACGGGACCGCCATCCCGGCGAGCAGCAGCCACCGTCCACGACCGCCGAGGCCCTTCTTGCCGGTGATGATGAAGATCCCGGTCAGCGCGAGTACGAGCAGGCCGACGGCGTAGAGATCCGCAACCCACGTCCACAGCCCTTTGCCGTGGTTGAGATGGAGGTAGTTGAGTTGAAAAAAGCCCGCCCTTCGCCTGATCTGCTCATCCGCGACCCGGCCCGAAGGCAGGGCGACATTCAACGAGCGGTCGTCGAGGAAGATGCGCAATTGGTCCTCGGACATGCGCACCGACGCTTTCGGCTGCTCCTCGATCCCCAGACGTTCAAGCACCGTCGCCGCAAGGTCATCGTCGGCGACGCCCTCGAGATTGCCGACCTCGTGGTTCAGATTCTTGATCGTATAGCTGGGGTTCCAGTGCGCGATGTGATTCACCGCCACCCCGGAGATGGCGTACAGGACGGTGAGGCCGGCAAAGAAGTAGCCGACGTCCCGATGGACGGCGATGATCGTCTTTCGGAATTTCACGAACGGGATTACGAGTAAATCACTGCTCCGGTGCCCTTGATGAAGTACACCATCTCGCCCTGCGGTTTGGTGTCGCACGCCTCGTGCTTGTCGCCCTCTTCTTTGTGAGCCTTGTGCTTTTCTTCCTGGACGGTCGCCGGTACGCCCTCGAAAACACCCTGGGCGGATGCTTTCTGGCCCATGGAGGTCGCGGGAAAGACAATGACGCCGTCTTCCACCTTGATGCGAACCCCGTTGCCCTCCTCATCGCTCACCTGGATCCAGCAACCACGCATCTTGCAGACCCCGGTGATGATGCCATCGACGCGGACCGTCTGGCCCATGTAGTCGGCAGGGCTGGCGAGCAGGGTTTCGACTGCGACCGCCTTTTCGACAGTGACGCCGTCACCGAAACTTGTTCCGTCTCCCGCAAACGCCGCACCCGCAAGAACCAGTGAGAGGACCGTAACAATAATGAGAGTCCGTTTCATATTAAACTCCTCGTTTTTGATCAATCAAGCACACACGCGCCATCCTCTCCGGCAGAGGCCCACCTGTCAAGCACCAACCGCCCACGCACCAGAAGGAATGGTATGGTGAGCCGCGAATGTTGACGTCAATGACGAAAGAAGAAAGGACGACCATGGCCAACCCAATTGCCACATTCGACACATCGCTTGGGACCTTCAAGGCGGAGATCTTCCTCGAAGAGATGCCCGTCACAGCGCAGAACTTCATCGACCTTGCCGAAGCAAATTTTTACGACGGACTGCACTTCCACCGAATCATCAAAAACTTCATGATCCAGTTCGGTTGCCCGCACAGCGAGGACCCGACGAGCTCACGATGTGGGACCGGCGGCCCGCCGCACGGCACGATCAACGACGAGCACCCGCAAGACCAGAAGCTGTCGAACGAGCCCGGCACTTTGTCGATGGCCAACACCGGCCGACCGAACAGCGGCGGGTCGCAGTTTTTCATCAATACCGTGCACAACCACAATCTCGACTGGTTCACGCCAGGGGCCTCGAAGCACCCGGTGTTCGCCCGGATCACCGACGGCATGGACGTCGTCAAGACCATCGAGCAGACCCCGACCGGCGCCAACGACCGTCCAGTCACGCCGGCCAAGGTGAACTCCATCACCATTCAGAAGTGAGACATCGGGTCGACCGTTGCTATTCTGGTCTGTGACACATTGAAGGACCGTTTTTAGGTTCTGCGTTTGATTATCGAACCGCATCGCCATTGGAGGGACCCATGCCGAATACCAAGATAAGAACAGCCCGAAGCTTTGTCTTTGCCACACTCGCTTTTGCATTGATCGGACTCGGCCCGGCAGGCGCAGGGGCCTCTCTGCCTCCAGGCATGGTCACACCAGAGCTCGCGTCGGTCGAGCTTCCGGTGGTCGTCACCAGCACCGTCGACCACGCCCCTTTGGTTGCTGAGGATCTGGTAAAACCATCCTCGCCGGGCGCTGCGGGTCCCGCTCGTTTCGCCGTCGGCCTCGAGGTCAACATCACACCCAGCACAGGAGGGCGGTGGAACAACCTCAACAATGGCTGGCGACTGTGGCGGGTCGAGATCCACTCCGAAGGCGCTCTCAGCCTCAATCTCCACCTCGACCGTTTCGACCTCGCGCCTGGCGCCGCCCTCTGGCTGCACGACCCTGACGGCGCTCACCTCCAGGGGCCGTTCACCTCAGCCGACAGCGACCAGATCGGGGGCTTTTCGAGCCCGGTCGTGCTTGGCGACCGCCTGATCGTCGAACTCGTCGCACCGCCCGAGACCGTTGGCGCCTCCGACCTGCGCATCACCCGTGTGAACCACGGCTATCGGTTCTTCGGCGAGAGGCAGGCCACAACGAAGCAGGGATCGTGCAACATCGACGTCATTTGCCCCGAAGGCGACCCGTGGCGCGATCAGATCCGCTCCGTCGCCCGCTACACCATCGACGGCATGTACCTTTGCACCGGAACCCTGATGAACAATACGGCCCAGGACCACAAACCCTACTTCCTCACCGCCGACCACTGCGAGATACGCGAGGGTAACGACCACACGTTGGTCGTCTACTGGAACTACGAATCGCCGTCTTGCGGCATGCTGAGCGGCGGCTCCCTGAGTCAGAACCAGAGCGGCTCGACTTTCCTCTCAACCTGGGACTGGGACTCAGGGAGCGACTTCACCCTCGTAGAGCTCGACGACGTCCCCGACGCCGAGTTCAACGTCTATTACGCCGGTTGGGATATCAGCGGCTCGACGCCGCAGTCCGTGACCGGTATCCACCACCCCTCCGGCGACCAGAAGGCGATCAGCTTCGAGAACGACCCCCTCTCCACGCGGTGGGGCAGCCACTGGGTCATCGAAGGATGGGATCAGGGAACGACCGAGCAGGGTTCTTCGGGGTCATGCATCTTCGACCAGAGCAACGGCCTCTGCGTCGGTACCCTGAGCGGCGGCTACGCCTCGTGCAGTGACCCTGAAGGGGACGACTGGTACGGTCAGATCCACCACTCCTGGACCGGCAACGGCACGCC
>CAZCEX010000196.1:6294-7666 GCA_964497785.1 uncultured Thermoanaerobaculia bacterium
ACGTGGCGGCCAACCAGTGGCCTGCTCATGGTCGAGGTCGACTCCGATGAGGCCGTAGTCTCGACCCGTACCTACAACCAGGCGGCGGGCAACGCCACCTTCGGTCAGGGCATTCCCGCGATCAGGCTCGACACGGCGAGCTCGACGACCTCGCTCGTCTTGCCACTCATTCTGTCGATTCCCGGCCGCTATCGCGCCAACCTCGGGCTCGTGCAGACATCGGCGGGAACGTACTCCGCTCAGGTCATCGTGCATGCACCCTCGGGAGACCAGCTCGGCGCCAAGACCTATACCACCAACGCCGCCTACAAGCAGATCAACAAAGTTTTGAACGACATGGGCATCGGCAACGAGATCCTCGAAGGCGGTTGGATCGAGGTCCGGCTGACCGACGGCTCACCAGCTTACTGGATGTCCTACGCCTCGGTCGTGGATGACCAGACGAATGACCCGACGTATGTCGGGCCGACTTGGAAGTAGCCGGGGGAATTCTGTAGATCGAGGTCTGGTTCTCTACCGGAAGCGCTTTACAATGGGCTCGTGGATTTTTTTGGTACCCGGGTCGGCCACATCACGATCGGACAGCGCATCGGCAGCGGCGGCATGGGCGAGGTCTACCGTGGCTTCGACGAGGTGCTCGAGCGGCCGGTGGCGATCAAGGTCATCCGCTCAGATCGGCGGATGAGCGGCGAGGCCAAGATGCGCTTCCTGCGCGAGGCGCGGCTGCTCTCCAAGCTCGACCACCCCGGCATCTGCCGCGTGTACGATCTTGTCGAGGGTGAGGACAGCGACTTCCTGATCCTCGAGCTGATCGAGGGTCAGACCCTACGTGAGCTCGAGACCGAGAGTATGCCGCTGGCAGAGAGGCTACGCATCGTCAAGGACATTCTGAGGGTGCTGGCTGAGGCCCATGAGCAGAGCATCGTTCACCGAGACCTCAAACCCGACAATGTCATGGTGACGCCGGCCGGGCAGGTCAAGGTGCTGGATTTCGGCATTGCTCGCTCCCTGACCGCACCGGCCGAAGCCCCGCCTACCGAAGCGCAGGCGGAAGAAGACCAAGAGCTGTCCGAAGAGCCGATCACCGCAGCGATGCCGGTGCTCAGACCTGCCCAGACGGCCCCGGGGCGAATTCTCGGCACGGTCCGCTACATGAGCCCGGAACAGGCCTCCTACGGGCCCGTCAGCGAAGCCTCGGACATGTACTCCCTGGGAGTCCTGATGCAGGAGCTGATGACCGGAAGCCCGGCCTACGGGGTCGAACGCACGGGTCCGGAGCTGCTGCTCAAGGTCGCAACGGCCGACACCCTGCCGGTCGACGGCCTCGAGCCCGATCTCGCCTCCCTCATTGGGGACCTACTAACACTTGACC
>CAZCEX010000197.1:0-7656 GCA_964497785.1 uncultured Thermoanaerobaculia bacterium
GAGGTGCTCTCCGGATCATGGCGGCGACGAAGTCGAAGGGCCTCCTCGTGGTAGCCGCGTACCGTTGTGAGATTCTCTCGATACTGGGCGGCAGATGCCAGATTCGTCAGAACCCCTGCCACTTCGACGCCGTCCGGCCGGGTTGCCTGGAAGGCGCGCAACGCCTGCTTGAGGTACAGTTCGGCCTCATCGTAGCGTCCCAGGTTCTTGGCCAGGAGACCGAGGTAGTTGCTGGCGTACGCATACTGATGCGAGTCGACGCTGAGCCTCTCGGCGGCCTCTTGTTCGCGTTTGTAGAACGATCGGGCGGTGTTGAAGTCGCCGCGACGCATGGCCACCAACCCCAGGTTTCCAAGTAGATTGAGCTCGGTTGGGCATCCAGGCGCCACCTTATGAGCGATCTCGAGCGCCTCGAGATAGTGATCCTCGGCCGCGTCGAAGTCCGAACGAAAGAAGGCGATGACTCCCACCGTACTCAACGCGCTTGCCAGTTCGAGGGTGTTGTCGCCGGTTCGGCTGTAGATCTCGAGGGCGCGGGTCGCCTCTTGATCGCAGGCTCGGTAGTCGGTGCGACAGAGCTGAAGCAGCGCGTGCGCCAGGGCAGGAGAGTTCGAGTTCTCCGCCTCGAGGATCTCGATGGCCGACTGGAGCGCTTCCGCTGCGGTTGCGGTCTGACCGGACTCCAGAAGCGCGGTCCCGGCTCGTTCTCGGTAGGATGCGAGTCGTCGATGATCGGTCAGGGGAGCGGCTCCGGCGTCGAGGGCGTCGAGCGAGCTCTCGTGATGGCCGGCCTTCGCCAGAGCCACGGCCCAACGAAGGTGCGCCCACGTCGAGACCGGCAGGTGATCGTCTTCGACCGCTGCCCGCGCGAGGGTCGACCATTTCTCGGCGGCGCTGTCGAAATCGCTGTCGGCTTCCAATTCCAGGGCGTGTCCAGCGATGGCGAGTTCTGAAGACTCCAGTACCGGTCGGGTTCGGACCCACCAACGTCCGACGGGAACGATGACCCGGAGGGTACTCGGTCCACGCTTGACGGTCAGTTCGACGGGCCCGTGCGGGGCCAGTTCCTGCTCGACCATGGAAAGGTCGAAGACTGAACGGGCGTCTCCGTTCGCGCTCCCCTGGGCCCACCCGACCACGGTGTCTCCCGGTATCAGACCGGACACTGCAGCTGCCTCGCCCGGCTCGCACGACTCGACCACGACACCCACGGTGGGTTGATCATCCCGAGAACAACCGAGGCCGGCGGCGAAGACGGCGGTGATGACAACGCCGACGAGGGTTGCTCGCCGGGTCGAATGTCGTGCGGACATGGATAGATTTTACTCCGGCGTGAGCAAATCTCATATTCCTCCCCTCCAATGAAAAGAGTGCCACTCCCAACTGCGGGCCCCTCGATCCGACCCACACCTGGGTCTGCGAGGTGCTGAACGAGGGCGGGAGCGACCCTTCGGAGGCCGATTCCGTGTCCATGACCATGAATTCTCGGGGCGAAGCGACCATCGCCTATCGCGAACTGAACAGCTATCCCTTCCCAACCGAGGGTTCGGTGAAGGTCGCGTTCGAACCCAAGGTCATTTTCAGAAATGGATTCGATTGTGGCGACACCCTCCAGTGGTCAACCACGGTGCCGTGACGAGGGTCGACCGACAGGGGTTTTCGGAATGAAAAGGAGTCAGTGGTGGAGTTATTCCGATTCAATGTCTTCCACTTTGTCGGGGTGGTTGCGGCGGTCGGGTTCGGATCGGGGGCTGCGATCGCGTCCGGAGCAGCGGCGAGGACCGACGCCTACCCGATGTCGGAATGGAGGGTTGAGACCGTCGTATCGAGCTGGAACGTGGGGCCCCATCTTTCGGTCGGAACCGACACCATCACCGGGGAGACACTCATTAGTTTCTACGATCGAGTCGAGGGCGATCTCTACCTCGCCCGCACCGGCGGGCCGGGCCCCGGTGACTGCGGTCCCGGCAACTCGTGGACGTGCCACCTGCTCGACTCCGAAGGTGATGTCGGTCAGTACAGCTCCATCGCTGTCGACTCGGGAGGGCAGAGCATCGGTTTCTGGATCAGTTACTTCGATGCCACCCAGGCCGCGCTGAAGGTTGTCGAGGGCTATGTGAGTCGCACGACGGGGGAGCTGATCGTCACAGTTGCCGTGACCGTTGACTCGGGAAACCCCGGCACCAGTCTGTACAAGGGCAAGCACATCGATGCGGCAGTGGATTCTCTCGGTCTTCCCCGAATCGCCTACCAGTAATCCAACGACCAGGCGGCGGTAGACCAAGCCCAGCTTTACGCCAGGTGGGTCGGGTCCGGCGGCAATTGTGGCGAGGGGTCGGTTGCGGGCCAATGGCAATGCGACGTCGTCTATAACGCCGAAGGCATCGGTGAGTACGGCGCCATTGACCTGGATGCCTCCGACAACCCGAGCATCGCGTTTTATGATCGCAGCGAGGGACGCCCGGTGGTGGCGACCTATGTCGGAAGCGGTGGGAACTGCGGTTTGCTCACGAGTTGGTTGTGTCGCGACCTGCGGAACCTCCACTTCGACACCGGGCGCTATCTTTCCCTCTATGTCACCGATGGCGGCATTCCCCACCTGGCCTACTACAACCTCGACCACGAGAAACTGGAGTACGCGTACTTCGCAGGGCCATCCAATGGAAGCTGTGGGCCCAACTACGGTTGGAAGTGTGTTGAGACCGATTCCATTGGCTCGAGTCTGACGCCGATGGGGATCGCCATCGAGGAGGATGCCAACGGCTATCCCGTGATCGCCTTCCAGGACGCCTCGGCACCCATTGGGCCTGCGAGACTCGTGATCGCACGCCCCGAAGAGGCGGCGCATTGGGACACGCCCCTCAACTGCGGTCCCATCGGTTCTGTGTTTCACACCTGGTACTGCGAAGCGGCCGACAGCGGTGGCGCCACCCTCTCCGAAGCCGACGCGGTGTCGATGACCGTCAACCAGCAGGGAGAGGTCCTGGTCGCCTACCGGGAACTGGACAGTCACCCGTATCCCCCGGAAGGCTCTCTCAAGGTCGCATTCGAGCCGAGGTCGGTGTTCGGTGACGACTTCGAACTCGGCGACACCTCGGCGTGGTCAGGCGGTACGTCGTAGAAGGGCGTCGGCAACCAGGCGATTGGGGGCAGCGGGATTGCCGCCTATCTTGCGGAGCTGACCGTCAGTACGAGCGCGGTCGTGGGCAACCACGTTGTGGTGGATTCCATCAACACCGGGGGCTCAATCTGGATGACCGAAACAAACGCCACTCTCGTCAATTCGACCGTCACTGCCAACACATCGGAGTCCGGCCACCCAGGAGGGGACTTCGTGGCCATCGACAATGATCGGGCCACCCTCGAATGCCGGTGGTTCGATCAACGCGGAATCCAGAGGCCGCAGGACGGAGACGGAGATGGTATCAGGGTGTGCGACAGCGGGGCGGAGGTGGCCCAGCTCAGCATGTTGACGAAGCCCGGCGCGACTGCGAGGCCCTCAACATCGATCTCGGTCTGGCCGACGGCGTTGCCGAGATCACCGATGGCGACAATGACGTCATCGTGGATCGCGATGTCGTCCACGACGCCCGGCGAGCCGGTGCCGTCGTAGATGGTGCCGCCTCGCAATACCAAGTCGTGCTCGACCGGGGCGGCGCAGGCGGTGAGTGTCAGGACCAGTCCGAGCATCGCGAGACGTTTCATCGTGTCAGCCTCTTTCGACCAATGAAGCGAACCCTCTTGGTATCGAAGCAGGTGGCGACGACGATGCCGAGTCCAAACATGCCTCACAGCGGCGAGGGCCCCGTGTCCGGCAATGGCGGCGCCGTGGGCTCCGGCTGGGGCTGCGGCGTTGGTTCTTCGCGCGTGGAAGACCCAAAACTTCGCAGCTCTTTCTCAGCCTCGGAAGTTTGGGGATGGTCGGCGCCCAGTACTTCACGGAGACGAAGCACGGCTTCGCGGAGGAGAGTCGTCGCTTCTTCGGTTTGACCTAGCGCTCGGAGCGTGCGGGCGAGATGAACCTGAGCCTGGAGTGTTTGAGGATGAGTCGGCCCCAAGAACTCACGCATACTCGCGAGAGCCCTCTGCAGGATCTGTTCTCCCTCGTCGGGTCGCCCAGCACTGGTGAGCGTGGCGCCGATGAGGCTGTCGGTGACGAGGGTGAAGAGATGGTGCTCACCCAGGGTCTCGGCCATGGTGGCACGAGCTGGCCGTGCGATATCCAACGCCGCCGAATTGCGTCCTTCGAGATGGAGCAGCTCGGCGAGGTTGTAGCGGTTTATCAGGGCGAGGTCGTAGGCGCTACCGTACACCTCCTCTACCCGCGAAATCGTCTCGCCGAGGAGCGCGGCTGCTTCATCGACCTGTCCCAGCTCACGGAGGCGGTTGGCGTGATTCCCCATGGCGAAAAGGGTGTTCAGATGATTCGGGCCCAGGGTCTTTTCGGAGATCTCGAGGGCCCGCCGGCTCAGCTGGGTCGCCTGGCGGATCTTGCCCTGCTCCGCCAGGTTGTTGCTGAGGTCGGAGATGCAGACCACCGTGTATTTGTCTTCGGGCCCCAGCCAGGCTTCCGCCACTCCCAGATTGTGCCGCATCAAGGGCTCGGCCTCGGCGAGGCGGCCCTGACGTGCGAGGGCTTGGACGAGTAGACGTCGCGAGTTGATGGTATTGGCGTGTCGTTCGCCCAGCATCTTTTCGGCCCATTGCAACAGAGGCCCCGCGAGAGACTCTGCAGCTTCGAAGTTGCCGGACAGCACGAGGAGCTGACCCAGGTTCAGTTCCGCCAGACGCCGATCGTGGTCGTCATGCCACTCGGGCCCGGAACGTTGTGCAAGGGCTTGCTCGAGCAACGCTTCGGCCGCCGAGTAGTCCATGCGTTCCGACGCGATTCTCGCCTCGAGGATCAGAGCCTCCACGTTGACCGAATGGGCCCGTCCCAGCGGCGCTGCCAGTGCCTGGACTTCGGCGACGACCGAGCTGGCTTCTTCGTGTCTACCGCTGTTGAAATATACCCTTGCGAGCTTCAGGCTTGGCCGAAGCGCCTGAGGATGCTCAGCGCCAAGGTGCGATTGTGTCAGTTTCACCGACCGCCGCAGCAGAGTTTCCGCCGCCTCGTTTTGATCCAGGCTCAGATAGGTTCCCCCGACGATGTCCAAGATGCGCGCCTCGACCAGGGGCTGTCCGGCGAACTGCGCATCGATCCTGCCGACAGCCCGTTCGAGTAACTCGACCACCGTCACCTGCCGGCCGCTTTCGGATGGCTGAGGCGAGGCGAGTATTTCGTACAGAAACCCGGTCACCGTCTCGGCGTCCTGCCGCGCCGCCGCCGTCCGCGCCTCTGCCCGGCGTGCATGGAAGTAGGCAACGGTGGCTGCTGCGGTCCCTGCGATCAGGCTGATGGCGATGACGCCTGCGGCCAGCCGGCGCCGAAGCCGAGCGGGCGCATCCCGGATCCACCGCAAGCGACCTGCCGCGTCGACGGCCGTGGGGCGGCGAGCGGGATCGGGAGCGAGAAGGCGCCTGACGAGGCGATTCAGGGATCGAGGCATTCGAGTTCCGGAAACGGCCGCCGAAGCAAGCTGTCCCTTGCGATGCTGCTCCGCGAGCTCTTCGACCGAGGCCGCGGTCAGTGGGTACTCCCCTTCGCACAGACGGTAGATCAAGACACCCAGCGCGTAGAGATCGGCGGACTGGGTGGCAGTGTTTCCAGCGAAGAGCTCCGGCGCCATGGACAGGGGCGAACCGACAGGAAACGCAGTCCGGAAGCCGTCGCCCGATTCGGCCCCAGCGCCGAAGTCCATGAGCACGACGGTTCCATTTGCTTCGAGCATGACGTTGGATGCCTTGACGTCACCGTGGACGAGACCCGCATCGTGGACGGCAACCAGAGCTTCAGCCAGGGACAGGGCGACGGCGACGTTGTCGGTGGCCGAAAAACGTGTGCCGGATTCGATCTCCTGCTTGAGAGTGCGTCCCTGGAGCAGATCCGCCCACAGTCCCACCCGTCCGTCGTGGAGATCGGCGCCGTGTACGGCGAGGATGTTGGGGTGACGGACGCGCGCCAGGTGTCGAGCTTCGTCGATGTACGCGATGGCGGCGTTGGTTTCAGCGCCTCTGTCGCGTCTGAGCTTGAGTGCTACGGATCGCTGGAGAATGGGGTCGAAGGCCTGATAGACGTCCCCGAAGTTCCCGCTGCCCAGGTGTTCCGTCACCTTGAGGTGACCCCAATGGAACAAGCACTCTGACCCCTGTGGTTCCGCGGAGGCCGTGCTCAACCTTGACTCCGGGCCGCCCGGGGCCTCGATCCGGTCGAAGATCGTCGCCAAGCCGGCGATGCGACGCAGGTTTTCGAGCACCCTGCGGTTACCCGGGTTTCGGGCCGCTTCTACTTCCCAATCCACCTCCCGGCCATCGACGAGGTCGGTCGCCACCTCCAGGAGAGGGTCCCGTTCCGAGTTCACGGTCACATGACCTCGGCCAGCTTGACCAGACCTCGGGAGACCTGCATCCGGGCCGCATTGGCGGAGGGGATGTCGAGCTCGGCGGCGATCTCGGGAAAGGTGAGGCCGAACTCGACCCGAAGGATGACCGCCTGCCGTTGACGATCTTTCAGGGTTTCGAGGGCTCGCTCGTACGCCTCGATCGTTTCTTCGGTGGCCAACTGTTCATGTACCGACGGGCGAAGATCCACCGGCTCCTGATCGAGGGCCTGCCCCCTGGGCCGGCAGCGGCTCCGGCGGATCTCGTTTCGCACCGCGTTGATCAGAATCTGGCGCAGGTAGGCGAGAAAGGCGCCCTCACGCTCAGGGCGAAAGCGCTCGAGACCGCCCAGAGCCCGGAGGAACGTCGATTGTACGAGATCATCCGTATCGGCGAGATCGCGTCCATAGGCGGGCAATCGGCCGTGAGCCCAATGCCGCAGTGCAGGCAGACAACGCTTGATGAGGACACTCCTCGCCAGATCGTCACCCTGTTGGATGCGCCGGATCAACGTGGCGGTCGATTCTAGTTCTTGGCGACCCACTTTCGCAGTCCTTTGCGTTGCAGCCCGTTTCCGGTTTGTCTGGATCTGAACCGTGTCCTTCCCACCATTGTACCGGAACGTCGCGAAGACCGATTTCGCTTCGTTGTTGTGCGCTTTTCTCCGTTTCCGGGTTTATTAGGGCAACACGGTGCCGGTTCAGAGCATCGTGAAGTCGGTCGATAGAGCAGTTCGGCCGATGACTACTGACAGACTCGAAACACGGCGCGCATCGGTTGTGACGTCGGACAGGAAGGGGTCATCGTGAAGAAGAACAAAACGTTCTCGTGGTCGTTGATGTGTGCAGTGATCGTTCTGGCAACAGCTTCGCAGCCGTGCGGCGCCGAGGGTCCGGAACGTGTTGGGGAGGCCGTACCGGCATCGGAATGGCTGATCGGCATCGTCGACGGGACAAGGGAGGTCGGCTACAACGTCTCGATTGCGACGGACCCCATCACCGGCGACATGTACATCAGCTACTACGAAGGAGCCGTTGGTGGCGATCTCTGGCTGGCGCGGACCGGCTCGCCGAACGGCAACTGCGGCCCCAACAACGCCTGGGAGTGCCAGGTCCTCGACTCCGCGGGCGTGGTCGGCAAGTTCAGCTCCATCGCCGTTGGTGGGACGGGTCAGAT
>CAZCEX010000198.1:0-7648 GCA_964497785.1 uncultured Thermoanaerobaculia bacterium
TGGTGAGCCGTACTGGACTCGAACCAGTGACCACCGGATTAAAAGTCCGATGCTCTACCAACTGAGCTAACGGCCCACCCGAAGGGATGTTTTACCCTTTTGATTCGCAGGGGTCAAGACTATGGCAGAATTTCTCCCACCCTTTGGGCCACCGGCGAGGTTCCCCTGACCATGGTTTCAGAGCGCCGCGGGCCGGTCGAGACCACCGCAATTGGCACGCCGAGCTTAGCTTCGAGATAACGGAGATAGGCTTCGGCGGCCGCCGGTAGGTCCTTTTCGTGGGTGAGACCCTCTGTCGGATCGGCCCAGCCCGGCACATCCTCGTATCGAGGTCGAATTTGCTCCAGGTCATGGGCATCGGCGGGAAAGGCCTCGTACACCGATCCGTCTTCTCTTTCGTAAGCAACTGCAACCTTGAGTTGTTCAACACCGTCGAGAATGTCCATCTTGGTCATGGCTATCGCGTCGATGCCGGCGGTTTCGACAGCATAACGAGCCGCCACCGCGTCAAACCAACCGCAGCGGCGGGGTCGTCCGGTAGTGGTGCCGTACTCGTGACCCCTGTCGCGGAGGAGCTCGCCGTCAGCGCCGTGGTCCTCGGTCGGGAAAGGACCACCACCCACCCGCGTGACATAGGCCTTCATGACCCCGAGTACGGGGCCGAGCAATCGAGGTCCGATGCCGCAGCTGGTAGCGGCGCTTCCCGGGAGACAGGATGACGAGGTCACGTAGGGATAGGTTCCCCAGGTGAGATCGAGCAATACCCCTTGGGCGCCCTCGAAGAGCACGGACTCGCCCCTCGCAGCGTGCCCCCGGATTTCGGGGCCAATTTCGCGCACCAGCGGCGCAAGCCGACGGGCTGCAACCAGAATCTCTTCCAGCGCCCCATCGAGATCGACTGGTGTGATATCGGAAAGAGCTTCGAGCTCTGCGTTGTGATCGATCATGAGTGCTCGAGCAGCCGACTTCAGTGCGTCAGGATCATTCAACAACCACGCCCGAAGGCCTCGCCTCTGGGCGGTGTCCTGGTACGCGGGGCCGATTCCACGGCCGGTGGTGCCGATCTTGCTCTTGCCGCGGCGGCCTTCCCGAGCCAGATCGAGGGCGCGGTGGGTCGGCAGGATCAGGGATGCTCGCGGCGAAAGAAAAAGCCGCCCGTCGGCTGCCACCCCCTCCTTTGCGAGCCCGTTGAGCTCCAGAGCCAGCGCTGACGGATCGATGACCATGCCCGAACCCATATAGCACCGGGCTTCGGGTTGAATGATTCCCGAAGGAACGAGGTGGAGGGCGAAGTGCCGTTCGCCGACGCGCACCGTGTGGCCGGCGTTGTGGCCGCCGTTGTACCGCACGACCGCAGCAAATCCGCCGGAGAGGAGATCGACGATCTTACCCTTGCCTTCGTCTCCCCACTGACCGCCGACGACCATCAGAGCAGTGGTGTTACCGATTCGGTCCACAGGCACCTCCGGTAGCGAATCATACCTCGATGGCATGCCGGATCCAAGGTATTCGGTGTGCGGCAACCGTACTCCGTTGATGTCCTGATTGATGAACCCCGACCGTTTGCCAAAAAAAACCGGCCCGTTGACACGGGCCGGTGTGCGTATGGAAATGTCGCAGCGGAGGTCAACACACAGCAGTTGCCTGCTGGAAAAACTCCCCAATGTCGATCGAGTGATCGCGCAGATTCTCAGGCGGGGCGGCAAGGTAGTTGTAGCGCCTTCCATAGCTCAGAAGAGCCCTCTCCATCATTCGCCTGCCACGATAGAGGCGCGACATCACGGTCCCGACCGGCACTTCGAGGATCTCTGCGATCTCTTTGTAGGCGAAGCCTTCAAGGTCGGCGAGCAAGACGACCATCTTGTAGTCGTACGGGAGTGCGGTGAGGCTGTCACTCACCTCGTGATCCATCTCATCGAAGAGATAGCCTGCTTCGGGATTCGCGTCGGTGAACTCGGCCCGATCCATCAAGGTCTCTTCGAGGCCTTCGTGCACGTCGGCAAAATCGACCTTGGTCGGTTGCAGCTTCTTCTTGCGGTAGCTGTTGATGAAGGTGTTCTTCATGATCTTGAAAAGCCAGGCCTTGAAGTTCGTGCCTTCGGAAAACTTCTGATAGTACTTGTAGGCTTTGAGATAGGTTTCCTGAATGAGGTCCTCGGCATCCTCGACCGAACGGGTCATGCGGAGGGCACTCTTGTAGAGCTGATCACGGTACGGCAGGTTGCCGGTGCTGAAGTCCCACTTGGTTGGCTCGGCTGTGTGCTCCATGTCCATCCTCCAATGAGCGGATGATACATACCTGAAACGTTCGTGTCAAGAGTCGCGAAGCAGATTCAATAAAAATACTCCCGATTCATTTTTGTAACACCTTGGGGCATAAAAAAGCCGGAGGTCCTAGTCGGGAGCTCCGGCAGTGGAACGGATCTGGATCAGGCCAGAATCAGGAACGCAATGATCAAAGCGTAGATGACGAGGGACTCAATGAGCGCCAAGCCGATGATCATGGTGATCCGGATCGGGCCGACGGCGCCAGGATTGCGACCGATGGCGTCGCAGGCGGCGGCCAGGCCGCGACCCTGACCGAGGGAGCCGAAGGCAGCAGCAATGCCAATCGCGAATGCCGCACCCACATACTGCCACATGTTCTTCCCGGTCTCAGCGGCGCCGTGCTCCTGAGCCATAACCGGGGCTGCCACCGTTATTGCGATCACAACCAATGCCAATACTGCGAAACGTCGACTCATACAATCCTCCTCAGATCATTGTAGTCAAAGATCAATGTTCCTCGTGCCCTACCGCGCCTTGCAGGTAGGCCATTGTGAGCATGATGAAAATAAACGCCTGGAGCAGGGCTCCGAAAATTCCAAGGCCCATCATCGGCCAGGGGATGATAAAGGGAAACATGGTAAAAAAGATCCCGGTCGCCGTGTGCTCCCCAAAGATGTTCCCAAACAATCGCAGGGCGAGTGAAAGGATGCGTGCGAGATGGGAGATGATCTCGATGGGTACCATCAAAGGCGCCAGCAACGGCAGCGGGCCGGCAAAGTGTGCCAGGTACTTGAAGAGCCCATTGTCGCGGATCCCGACGATGTTGTAGTAGAGGAACGCGGTGATGGAGAGGGCGAAGGTCGTGCTCAAATTGGCGGTCGGCGGCTGAATGAAGAAAAACAGCCCGAAGATGTTGCCCACAAAGATGAATACTGCAAAGCCGAGCACAATCGGAAGAAACCGCACGCCAGAACCGTGACCGACAACCTCGTCGATCAGGTCGCGTAAACCGGTCAGCACGAGTTCAAGAACCTGCTGCAGCTTGCCCGGCTTCGAAACCGAGAGCTTATTCTGGACTGGGATCAATACGAGAGCGACGATGGCAACGACCAACATCGCCATGACGACGTGGTCGGGAAGCCAGAAGACCTCGCCGTGTTGAGCCCCCATCAACTCGAGATAGCGTTCGCTCGGCTCCCCGAGCAGCGCGATCAGTAGTCGATTGATGGGCTCGAAAAGTATCGAATAGTGGTGCTCCATCTCGAGTTCATCCCCCTCCTGAGCGGCCGCGGCGGATGCCCTCGATCACGAGTGCTGCCACCAGAGCCGAAAAACCCAAAGCCACTCCGACAAAGTCGATCCGCGGGACCCAGAACAGCGTCGCCATTACCCCGGTGAACAGAACCATGCGACCCGCGATACCCACTATTGACCGCCGATCGAAGTGTGGCGCATCGGCTTGTACGACGCGCGAAACGACGACCTCCAGCCAACGAAAATTGATAATAGCCACCGCGCCCGCCGTGGTCAAGCTTATTGCACTGATCCATGAGTGTCGCGAGAAACCCCAGACGAACGCACCGATCATCGTGAGACAGATAGCCGTGATCAGCACCCTGTCCACAAAATTCTTGGCAACGCGCTCGGAATCAGGGATTTCCGTCGCCAGCGACGTCATCGCCACCCTCCCGCGAAGCCATCTCCTCCTCCCGAGTGGCTCGTGCAGTCATCCTGAAGAGATTCAAAAAGCCCGCGGTGATACCAAAAAGAGAGAAGAGAATTGTCAGCCAGGGGTGAGTTCCGAAAAAACCATCCATCCACCGGCCCCAGAAGTAGCCGATCGCAATCGCCACGGGGAACTGGATGCCAATGACTGACAGGTTGAGCCACGACCCCGCCTGGTGAAACCCTTTTCCCAACATTCAACACCTCACATCAGGCCGATGGCCGACAGCCCGCTCTGTGCCCAGCCAACCATCGGACCCGGATAGACGCCGATCACCATGACGACGACGGCGCAGGCCCATACGACACCCTCAGCCCACCGGTCGCGTACGAGTTCGGCGCCGCTTTCGGCCTCTTCTCCCTCGACGAGGTACATCTTCACCACGATCCTGAAATAGTAGTAGAGGCTCACAGCGGACATCAGCACGCCGATCACCGCCAACCATATGTAGCCGGCATTGACGGCGGCCGCAAAGACATAGAGCTTGCTCATGAACCCCCCGGTGGGAGGTATGCCGGCGAGAGCGAGTAGGAAGATCAGCATAGCGGCGGCGGCGCCCGGCGCCCTGCGCGAAAGGCCAGACCAGTCGTTGATCGTTTCACCGGCATAGCCGCGTGTCTCGAGAAGGATGACGAGGCCGAAGGCGCCGATGTTCATGAAGGTGTAGACCAGCAGGTACATGAGCACCGACCAGGTGCCGAAGGCGGTTCCGGCGACGATCCCCATGAGGGCGTAGCCCGCGTGAGCGATCGACGAGTAGGCCAACATTCGTTTGACATTGTCTTGGCTGAGTGCGGCGATGTTGCCGTATACCATCGTCATTGCGGCAGCGAGCCAGAGCACGCTGCGCCAATGGTCGATCTCGGGTTGCATGGCGCCGGCGAAGATCCGCAGGAACATGGCGAACGCGGCTGCCTTCGGTGCTACGGAGATGAAGGCCGTAACGGGTGTCGGCGCGCCTTCGTAGGCATCAGGACACCACACGTGAAAAGGAACCGCCGCAACCTTGAAGAGCATGCCGAAGGCCATGAGCACGATGCCGATCATGAGCACGAGGTTGTTCTGCGGCGTCTCCGTCAGGGCTTGCTTGATTTCTACCAGATCGAGCGTGCCGAGGCTGCCGTAGACGAGCGAAATACCGTACAGGAGCACGCCCGAGGACATCGCACCAAGCACGAAGTACTTGACGGCCCCCTCATTCGATCTGGACTCGAGCTTGCAGTAGCCGACGAGAACATAGGACGACAGAGCCATCAGCTCGAGGCCGACGTAGAGACTGGCGAGGTTGATCCCGGACGCCATCACCATCATGCCGAGAATCGCAGTCAGGATCAGGGCTGGAAACTCCCCGCCGCCATATTTGAAACGATCGAGGAAACCAGCCGCCAAGAGAATAGTGAGCGCCCCCGCGACGAGGACCAGCAGCTTGAAGAATACTGCGAACGAGTCGATGGCGAGCATGTCGCCGAGGATGGTCTCAGGCCCGCCGAACGGACGCCCGAACACCCACACCAGAATGGCGGTCGTCAGCAACGAAAATACGGCGATCAGGGAGAGCGGCCGAAGCCCTCGACCCCCCAGCCCGACCCCCGCCAGCAGGAGCACAAAGCTCGCGACCGCCAGGAAGATCTCGGGAATGACTGGGACGAACTGCTCGAGCGCCATGATCACTCCTCGTGCCCGGCGGCTTCCTCGTCATGCTCGTCGGCATGGTCGGTGGCGACCGCAGGAGCCATGACGACCCCAGGCTCTGGCCGCGCAACCGCAACCCTCTCAAGCACCCTGTCGACGGTCGGCTCCATCATTCGCAAAAACGGTTTGGGGTAGAGGCCAATCCAGAAGGCGAGAATGATAAGCGGAATGATCGTCCACTGCTCACGCAGATTGAGGTCCTTGAGGACTTTATTCTTCTCATTGGTGATTTCCCCGAAAAACACCCGCTGGTACATCCACAGCATGTAGGCGGCTCCTAAGACGATGCCCGACGAGGCGAACAGAGCCCACCACCATTTGTGGGCAAAGGCGCCGATCAGGATGAGGAACTCGCCGATGAACCCGTTGAGGGTCGGCAGGCCGATCGAAGACATGGTGATGATCAGGAAGAAGGTGGCGTAGATCGGCATGACCTTGGCGATGCCGCCGTACTCGGAGATCATGCGGTTGTGGCGCCGCTCGTATACCAGACCAACAAGAAGGAAGAGCGCGCCGGTCGACACGCCGTGGTTGAGCATCTGCAAGATGGATCCCCGAAGCCCGGCATCGTTGAGGGCAAACATGCCCAACGTGATGAAGCCCATGTGGCTGACAGATGAGTAGGCGACCAGCTTTTTCATGTCCTTCTGCGCCATCGCGACGAGAGCGCCGTAGATGATGGCGACGATCGAGAGCATGCCGATCCATCCGACCGCCTTGACGGTTGCGTCGGGCAGAAGCGGTAGCGAGAGGCGTACGAACCCGTAGGTCCCCATCTTCAGCAGGACACCAGCCAGGATGACTGAACCGGCGGTCGGCGCCTCGACGTGGGCATCCGGCAGCCATGTGTGGAACGGGAACATTGGCACCTTGATGGCAAACCCGACGAAGAATGCAAGGAAGATCCAGAACTGGAGTTCGGGCGGTACGGACGGGGCGATTTCATACAGGGAGGGAATGGCGAAGGTCGCCTCGTGACCCAACCCGGGCAAACCAATGGCAGCCATCCCGTCGGCGTTGTAGAAATACAGAGCCAAGATGCCGACCAGCATGAGTACCGAGCCGACGAGGGTGTAGAGGAAGAACTTGATGGCGGCATAGAGCCTGCGGGGGCCACCCCAGACGCCGATCAGGAAGTACATCGGCACCAGCATGACTTCCCAGAAGACGTAGAACAGGATGAAGTCCAGCGAGCAGAAGACGCCGAGCATGCCAACCTGGAGCAGGAGCAAGAAGACGTAATACTCCTTCTCGCGGTTGGTGATCGCGGTGTAGGAGCTGTAGACCGCAATCAGGCCCAGGAGGGTCGTCAGCAGGATGAGGAGGATTGAGAATCCGTCCACACCGAAGAAGTACTGCACCCCAACCGACGGAATCCAGTCGAACTGGGTGACAAACTGAAACTCCGAACCGTCGACCTTGTAGAGAAACCACAAGGGCACAGAGATGACGAAGTCGAGCGCCGCCACCACCGTCGCGACCGTCTTGATCGCGCGCACATTCTCCTTGTTGAGAAAGAAGACGATGAACAGCGCGCCGACCAGCGGCACATAGCAGATGAGGTTCAGCAGGTAAGCGTATTGGGTTTCCATTGGTTTCCCCGCTCCTTAGAAAGAGATGAAAAAGACTGCGAGCAGAAGGGCTGCGCCGAAGACCATCACCATGGCGTAACCCTGAGTGAAGCCCACCTGCAGTCGACGGAAGTAACGGCTCGCCGCCTGATTGACCGTGCCAACAAGGTTGACGGCACCATCGACGATCCTGAGGTCAAAGATTCCGGACAGAAAGCTCGAGCCGACGGTGGCATGGCGCACTCCATTGACAGTGCCGTCCACAACCCGTGCGTCGAACTCCCAAAGAAAGCGGGCCAACCCCACGGTTCCCCGGATAACGGTGGCATCGTAGATCTCGTCCACCCAATATTTGTTGAGCAGAAGTTTGTAGGCGAAGGGAAAACGCTCC
>CAZCEX010000199.1:0-7642 GCA_964497785.1 uncultured Thermoanaerobaculia bacterium
GACCAAACGACACCCGATAGGCGCCGCCAATTCTATTCGGTACACCCTCCTAGAACCGATCGATCACGGTGATCCCCGCCCCACCGTAGCGGCTCATGCCTTCGAGCTCGGCTGGGGCGTCTTCGAGTGACACGGCCTTGCCGATCAGCTGTCGGGGGTCGATCGTGCCCGACATGATCATGTCGAGCATGGCATCGTATCTGTGAGCCTGCATACCGTGGCTGCCGACCAGCTCGAGCTCTTTCGCGATGACATGTTCCATAGGGAGTCGCGGCCGGGAGTCGTCACCTGCAAGCAGGCCTATCTGGATGTGACGTCCGCGTTTGCGGAGGCAGAGGATGGAGTTCACGCAGGTGGTCGCACTGCCGAGGGCGTCGATTGACAGGTGAGCCCCACGGCCGGTCATCGAATGAATGCGTTCGACGACGTCGTCGGCGTCGTGCGCGTTGATGACGGCGGCCGCACCGAGCTTTCTCGCCAGTCTCAGGGCGTCCGAATCGATGTCCACCGCGACGACCCTGGCTCCCAGAGCACCCGCAACCATGACCGCCGACAGCCCGACGCCCCCGCAGCCGTGGACCGCCACCCACTCCCCGGGCGACGCGCCGCCCTGGTCGACGACGGCTCGGAACGAGGTCGCCAGTCGGCACCCAAGAATCGCCGCGACCACGAAGTCCATCTCATCGGGAAGCCGTACGAGATTGACGTCTGCGTTCTTGATCGCGACATACTCGGCGAAGGAACCCCAATGCGTAAACCCCGGCTGAGCCTGAGAGTCGCAGACCTGGTGATTGCCGGTGCTGCACTCGGTACAGGTGCCGCACGCGCATACGAAGGGCGCCGTCACGCGGTCGCCAACCTCCCAACTAGTCACGTCGTTGCCGACCTCCTCGACGATACCGGCCCACTCGTGGCCCGGCACATGGGGGAGATGACGGATGTCCGGGTCGTGCCCGAGCCAGCCGTGCCAATCGCTGCGGCAAATTCCGCTCGCTTCGACCTTGACGACGACGCCGTGGTTACCAGTTTTGGGTTCAGTGACCTTGGCGACCCTCAGTGGTCCGCTGAACTCGTCGTACATCACAGCCTTCATTGAATACCCTTCCCGCCAGGTTCGACTTGATCCTATTGTCGCACCTCAGGGCGGGGATTCGTGGGGAATTTAGATTCGGACCGCAACGTACTCCTGAAATCCATGTCGCAGTACGACGGAGTGGTCGATGGCGAATCCTTCGAGAAGCTGTGCGAACGCTGCCGGGTTGAAAGGAACCGAGCTGTAGTCCGGCCGAGCGGTGGCACGGTACTCGAGGGTGTCGGGCTCGCGGATGGCGAAAGCGATTCCGCCGGCCTCGGCGTCATAACCGGTCGAGACCATGGCGTGCAGCCGGGCGCCTGGGTGCGTCAGCTGGGCCAGCCGAGAGGCGAGACGACGGGCCGCCTCGAGCTCAATGTGATCAAAAACGTTCCAGGCAAGAATCAGGTCGACCGGCTGGGGATCGACCGCCAGCAGGTCGGCGAGCGGCTCCTCCTGAATATGTTCGAGCCGTGCGGCGCTTTCCGGCACATCGGCAAGACAGCCGAGAAAGTCGACGATGCGCAGCCGGCACGGGAAGCCAGAGAAGAACGTCACGTTCCGGGCCTGTGCCGTCCCGAGATCGAGGATGAAACACCTGCGTTTTTCGCCGATGTGGGAGAGAGCCTTCTCCAGTCCCGGCGAACGATGAAGCTCGGTCGCCGGGCTGACCGACGTCCCTTTGACATCCCGCAGGGGGTCGACCTCATTCTTGTTGAACGACCAGCGCATGACCCTTATTTTTTCGCGCCGTCCACCTTCGCCGCGTCCGAGGCTTTGCCGATCTGGGGGTGCGGCGTCCTTTTCGGTGAAACGGCGCTGTCGCCGGCCTTCGCATCCATGTCGATCGTGCCGCGGAAGTTGGCTCCGTCCTCCAGGGCTACACGAGGAGCGGTGATGTTGCCGCGCACCCGACACGATGGGCTGAGGATGACCTGTTCCCCACCGAAAAGATCGCCTTCGACCTGTCCCTGAACCGTGATCGTTCGACCGTGCACGTCGGCCGTCACCCGTCCTTCCGAGGCGATCGTCACGTTGTGCTCCTTGAGCTTCACCGAACCGTCGACAGCGCCTTGGATGTTCAGGTCCTCGTCGCCTGAGATGTCACCCTTGACCGTAATCGAGCGCCCGATGTTGGCGCGGTCACCCGTGGCAACGGCCCTTGGGGGCTCGCTCCGTGCGATAGGCTTGGACGGGGCCTGAGGCTGCGTTGCTGTTTCGGTACCCTGGATCTCATCTTTTTTCCACATTGCTCCCCCACAGTTTTTCCAATCCACGGTACCCCACGTCCGGGCTCATTTTCTCCCCCGCACCACCCGACTCCGATTTTTCGGGGTCATTGGTGGTTACCGTCACGATTTCGACCTGATTGGGTACCATGACGATCTCGGACTCGAACCGGGGAAGGAGATGCCATGAATCTGGAAACGATCACGACTTGGCTGGCAGCGCACCCTGTGGCGGAAGACCTGGCTGTGCTCTTCGGGCTTTTACTCCTGTGTTTGCTGGCCTACTTGAGACACCATCCGCGGGTGAACCCAGACATGACCTTCCTGATCCGCCAGTTGCAGCCGAACTCCGAGGGCCTTCCTATTTAGGTCTACATCTTCACCAATACCACCAACTGGGTCGAGTACGAGGCGATCCAGTCGGACATCTTCGACCACATCCTTGCGGTGGTCCCGGAATTCGGCCTACGGGTCTACCAAAAGCCAACTGGTCAGGACCTGCGGGAGAGCTTTTCGAGGACTGCAGGCGAGCTCGCCTGAAACCTCAGCGAGACCTTCGAGTCTATTTCTCCATATCGGGTTTCCAGACCTTCCAGACGTTCCCCACGAGCTCTGGCCCAGGCTCAAGCACCAGATCCCCCGGCATCCAACCGGCGGGCGTCGCCTGTGCACCCTTGCTCGCGCGGACCAACTGGTACGCCTGGACCTGGCGGATCGATTCGGCGATGCGGCGCCCGACCGGAGGAGTCAGCACTTCCATCGCCTGGATCACGCCGTCGGGGTCAATGATGAAGCGACCCCGCAGCTCGATACCCTGATTCTCGTCGTAGACTCCGTAGGCCCTGCCAATATTGCCGGCCTGGTCTGAGAGCATGTGAAAAGGCACGCCGCCATCGACCATTTTGGTCAGCTCATGGTCGTTCCACATCTTGTGAACGAAATGGGAGTCCACGCTGACAGAGAACACCTCGACGTCGAGGCTCTGCAGTTCCTTGTATTTGTCGGCGACCGCCGACACTTCGGTAGCTCAGACGAAGGTGAAGTCACCCGGATAGAAGCAGAGAAGGACCCATTTACCAAGGTGGTCAGAGAGTTGCACGTTCGTAAAGCCCCCATTGAAGTAGGCCGGTGCGTTGAAGTCCGGCGCCTTCTGTCCGACGCGTGCAGTCATAATTCCCTCCTTGATTGTCTCGCGGGCGGTCATTGTTTCAGTGGTTTCGGGCGACGCTTCGCCCGTAACGCCCCCGGTAACGCGGGCACATCCTTTCGGTTGGTCGGCCATGCGACCTCCTTTCAACACACCACCATCCTAGGTCTCCAGATGCCATTGAGTCAACGGAACTGTTGATAATGCGATACTTGTACGAATGCTCTCATAAGAGATCTATCGGCGCCAACCACAGTACTTTAAGTATCGCACCACCAGCCCTGTTGCCAACTCGACCCGATCTGCACCGTGCCCCAAAGGGGGCCAAGGCCAACACCTCCGGCTGTGGTGGTGGAATGACGATGCAGGAATTTCCTTTCGGCGCCGGTTGAGGATGAAGACTTCGCACCGGTAGGTAGTAAGATCATGAGGAGAGGATCGTATGGAAAAACCGCCGCAACCCCGTCAGACCCAACCGCAGAAACCAGCAACATGTCCCAAATGCGGTTTCGTTCAGCCTATGGCCGATGAGTGCGCCCGCTGCGGCGTGCTGTTCGCTAAGGCGGCAACAGTCTCCGAGTGGGCGAACAGGCCGGAGATGGTGCCTCGAAGCGTCGTCGAGAGGTACGGCGCCAGGATCCAGGCTTCCCAAGCCTGCCTGGTCCCGGAGATCGACCAGGCAATGGCCGAGAGCGCTCTTGCGCCCTACATCACCGGCCAGTCAGTCTGGGAAGATGGTGAGGAGTGCGTCTTCAACGAGAGCGAGGAGATCCTCGCGATCTTCCACGCCTCTGCCGTGGGTGTCGGTGCGATCAGTAATCTGGTGCTCACGAACATGAAGCTCCTCACGGTGTCCGGCGGAGAGGCGCCGGTGTGCACTGGGTACGACCTGTTCTCGATTCAGTCGGTCCAGCTCAAGGGCGCTCAAAGGGAGCTGCTTCAGATCGGAAAAAGGGTCTTTAGATTCACATCGATGAGCCCCGAAGACATCGAAGCCCGGCTGCAGTTCGCTCACATGCTGCAGGACATCATTCGTGGGCTCAGGCAGGCGGACAGCGCAGCGCGAGACAAGGCCCGGCGATCCTCGAGGGCCGGCGATGCCCCTCAGGTCGGACAGGGATTGAGCCGGGCGCGGCCGACACTGCCGCCCGATGCCATCACGATAGCGAGCATCACAAAAGTCACCCCGGCAGCAAATGATCGGGGCGCCAGGCCCTTTTCCGAAACGGATAGCGAAGGCTTGACACATCAGTCGCCCAAAGCCGAAAGCAACGTCGGCTCAGTTTTTAAGAAGTTCCTCGGGCGCAAGCGCTGATCATCTCTCACGTTTTATTGCGCCGATACCGACCACGCCGAAGCGTCACCCGATTCGAAACCGTCCCGGAAGAGAATGCTCGAGGAGCCGAATGAATAGGCCCCGAGGGACGGCGGATCGCTGCGTGGCTGGCCGTCGAAGTCTTCGGTGATTCCCGGAATGAGCTCTCCGGCGCCTCGCGCCGGGCTTATCGAGCCCAAATGGAGGTCTCCTGCGGGGGCATCGATGAAATCGGGGTCTTGCGGGGCCGGGCTGTTGGCATCCCACCCGGTCTCGCTTCGGTAGGTATCCCACTCGCTCATGGTGTAGCTGCCGGTGATGCCGACGATGTCGACTATCGAGGCGTCGGGCAAGGATGAGAAAAACAGGTTGCGATCCATGTCGATCTCCGGCATCTGACCGACATCCGCCTTGACACAGAAGAAGTAGGGGTTGAAGGCCGGGTCGACGTCGTTGTAGAACACATTGTTTCGAACGACAACATTGCCCACCGTGCCGCTCAGGTAGAGCTGGGCCTGGTAGTTCGCCAGGGTCGGATTGACGCCGTAGAACGTATTGAAGAACACCGAAGCATTGGTGATTCCGTTGACCGTCAGTCCTTTTCCGTGACAGTGGGTGAAGACGTTGTTGAAGAAGACGAAGTTGGTCAGGGCGCCATCCGGGTTCGTATCGGTCCAGATGTGATTGGAGTTGAACGACTCCGCTGCGCCCAGGTCGACGGTTGGATCTCCTTCGAAGAGGTTGTTGCTGATCACGAAGCCATCCATGTGGTCCGTGCCGGAGTTGGAGATGTCAACGCCTGTCGTGTGGTACCCGTGGTGGAAATAGTTCCTGTCGATGGTGACGTTCTCGAACAATACGTCGCGCGTGGCATACACGTTGTACGAAACCGATCTCCGGCCGCAGTCGTGGATTTCATTGTTCCGGATGAGCATGTCGGAGTGCCAGACCGCCAGACCATACGCCGACGCCGCTCCCTTGATTCCGACGTACCCGATGTGGTTGTTCCTGATGGTCAGGCCATGCGCCTCACGGGCAGGATAACCTCCGTAAAAACCCTTCGATTGCAGAAAGAGCAGCTCGAAACCTTCGATGACGATGTGATGCTGTGGGTTGTTTCCCTGCATCCCGATGGCGTACTGGCGTTGGGAGACCTGCACTGCAACGTACGCAGTTTCGGGATCGGATGTCGAAAACACGTAGATGTGATCGCCGTACCAGCCCCAATCGTACTGCCCGCTCAGCTGAGCAAAGTCGCCGGCGAAGTCGATGTACTTCTCTTGATGCCCCCATGTCACCACACCGTCGGAGGCCACGAACCAGGCGCCGCCTGGATAGCCGCCCGCACCCGCCTGGGAGCCGCCGTGGGGAGCGCCGAGAGAGGGGTCGGTGACTTCGGCGTCACTCACCCAGATGTCCCCTGAAACGTGGCTCCACGCGGTCAATCGAATAGAGCCGAGGATCCTCGGCCGAGGGCCGGATCCGTAGTTGCCGAACAGGATCTTCTGCTCTTCGGTCCCCGATGACGTAATGGTCAAAGCCTCATACCATTCGTCGCCTCTTCTGAACAGAACAGCATCTCCAGGTAGAAAGGACGACACGTTGACTTTGTTGATGGTGCGCCACGGCAGATCCACCGACGTACCGCTGTTGCTGTCGAGACCATCGTTGGAGACGTAGTAGGTGATTCCTACCGGGACCCGGACTTTGGCCAGTTGCTCCCGCCGGATAGAGTTGTATTCGTTTTCCGCCCATGCACCATCCGGCGAAGACAGACAAAGAGTGGTGAGCATCAAGAAAACCGCGAACCTCACGGCGTTTCGGCACCAACTTTCCAGGCGAAAGAGCTTACGGTCTGGGCTGATCTGATCACGAGGCATATGTCGACTCGCTTTGTTGAGATGTCTTCAGTCACAAAAAGATGGCGTGTGCCACGGCGAAAGACTGCATTTCATCGACTCGACGATGACCGGTTCATTGTCGGGTAAACATTCTGAGCTGTGGTGTGTGCAGCATCACCCGAAAGGCTCCGCTGATTCAATGCCCTCCACCCTCCAAGCAGAAAGGTCTCCTAGGCCGTGGTAATCTCCGATCGTGAGGAAGGCAGCGGACGGCCCAGAGCGGTTTTTCTTGGCAACGCATGGCTGAGATTCGGTGGCTTGGCGGCGAGTCGGTGCAGGCTGAACCGCTTGGGGGCGACGGGCCGCACGGTTTTGGACGGGACGTCGACAACAGCTTCGTTCTCGCCGACTCAGGGGTGTCGCGTCACCACGCCCGCATCGTGGCGAGCGGCAGCGGGTGGGCGATCGAGGATCTGGGGAGCTCCAACGGCACCTGGGTCAACGGCCAGCGCGTGGCGCACGCTTCCCTGCGTGACGGCGACCGCATCAGGCTCGGCGGCGTCGAGCTGGCGTTTCATGACGCATCTGCGCCTCCACCGCTGCCCGGCGCCGCCATCGCGTGTGCGAGTGCTGCGGTACCGAAGGTCGACGATGGTCAGGGGGCGAGCTACTACCTGACGCGGGGCGGCGAGCGTCTCGGTCCCTACAACTGGGCGGACCTCACCAGTTTTGCAACGAACGGGCTGATCGCCCGTGACGACATGCTTTGGGGCCCCGGCTTCGAGCAATGGACGGCGGTCGCTGCGGTCCCCTCCCTACTCCCAGGGCCTCCCACGCCCTCCGTCACACCACCGCCCGTTCCACAGGCGGGCGGCGGGCGGTCGATGGCGAAGGTGCTGCTGGTTGTTCTGCCGGTAGCCGTGCTCGGCCTCCTGCTGGGCTTCCTCGCCCTGCAACTCGGGGGGTCGGGCGAAGGCGGCGATGGTGGCGATGGCGACGACTGGCAGACTGCCGTGCTCGGGCTCGACGATGGCGACT
>CAZCEX010000200.1:0-7631 GCA_964497785.1 uncultured Thermoanaerobaculia bacterium
TTCGCGCTCCCGGATGCCTGTAGGAGTGTGTAGTGCATAGAGGGTGGATGGATTTTGGAGGGTCGTTTGAGGTCATTTTTCTCCGGATTCGCAGGTTCATACTGGTTGTATGGGCCAAGAATCCGGCGGAAAATGGACCAAACGACACCCGATAGGCGCCGCCAATTTCTATTCGGTACACCCTCCTAGAGGCCACATCGACCAATCCTGTATACTCCGCCACCAAGTGGCGTACCGCTGATGCCCACGGGCGACGACCCACCGGGCGATGCAGGCAGGAGCGCTCTGCCGATCACGACCAACGGCAGTCCATTCCTTTTCCGAATGCACCCCGGTTCGGATGCGCCGCAGAGGAGGAATTCGCGACGTGAAGAATATGCAGCTGAACCGAATGACGACCACCCTGGCAATGGGACTCGCATTCGTTCTCACAATGGCGCCTGGAATCGCCGACGCCTACGTAGGCCCTGGCGCTGGATTTGCCCTATTGGGCTCCTTCTTCGTCATCTTCGCCACAATGATCTTGGCGGGTGTTTCGCTGCTGATCCTGCCTTTCCGCACCCTCTGGCGCATGCTGAGGCGGCGTTCCAAAACGAAAGCACTCGCACCAAGGGTTATCGTGGTCGGGTTCGACGGGCAAGACGCGCGTCTCACGGAACGCTTCATGGCCGAAGGGAAGATGCCGAACTTTTCGGCGTTGGCAGAACGAGGCAGCTATCACAAGCTCAGAACGACCTTTCCTTCGATCACGCCAGTCGCCTGGTCGACCTTTTCGACCGGCGTCAACCCTGGGAAGCACAACATCTTCGACTTCCTCGACCGCGACCCGCGCACCTATCTCCCGCGGCTTTCCTCCGCCCACATCGGATCGATCGACCGATTCCTGAAGCTTGGCAAATACAAGATCCCTCTGGCGAAGCCGGAGATCCGCCTGCTTCGAAAGTCGAAGACCTTCTGGAAATGCCTCGGCGAGCACAATATCTGGAGCACCATCCTGCGCGTGCCGATCACCTTCCCTCCGGAGAGCTTTTATGGTGCACAGCTCGGCGCCATGTGCATTCCCGATCTCCTCGGGACACAAGGCACCTTCATGCTCTTCACCACGCGACCCGCATCCGAGGCCTTTCAGGAAGGCGGGATTCGAGTGGATCTCAATGGGGGCGGCAACCACTTCAAAGGCACTTTGGAGGGGCCGGAGAACATCCTCGTCAAGGGTGATCCCGCAATGCAGATTCCTTTCACCTTGGAGCTCGATCGTAGGGCCGACGCCGCCGATCTGAAGATTGGCAGTTCGACGACCCGACTCGAGCTCGGAGTGCTCAGCGAGTACATCAAGTTGGAGTTCCCCGTCGTACCCGGAATGAAAGTGGCAGGGCTGTCACGCCTCATGCTGACAGAGATGGACGAACATGTTTCGCTCTACGTCTCACCGATCAACATCGAGCCCGGGAAACCGGCCATGCCCATCTCTCACCCCTCGTACTACAGCACCTATCTCGAAAAAAAGATTGGCCCATACGCGACCCTCGGGCTCGCCGAGGACACATGGGCTCTCAACGAGAAAGTCACCGACGACCGGGCCTTCTGGCAGCAGTCGCAGGATGTCGAGGCAGAGCGGGAGAAGATGTTCTTCACTGCGCTGGACAGACTCCGCAAGGGTTGCCTGGTGACCGTTTTTGATGCCACCGACAGGGTCCAGCACATGTATTGGCGGTACTTCGAGTCAGGCCACCCAGCCGCCGGGGACAACGAGCAACCCGAGTTCGCCAATGCCATCGAAGACCAGTACAAGCGAAATGACGCGCTCGTCGGACGAGTCGTCGAGCAGCTCGGCGATGACGACGTGCTTTTTGTGCTTTCTGACCACGGGTTCACCTCCTTCCGTCGCGGAGTCAACCTCAACGCATGGCTTCTCGAGCACGGCTACTTGACCCTCAAAAAGGGGTGCGACGGCACTGAGAACTGGCTCCAGGACGTCGATTGGTCGCAGACACGCGCCTATGCGGTCGGCCTTGTCGGTCTGTTCCTCAACATCAAGGGTCGCGAGGAGCACGGGATCGTCGCAGCAGGCGAAGAGGCCGATGCGTTGAAAGCAGAGCTGATCGCCGAGCTTTCCGGCCTCGTCGATACCGAGAAGGAGGAGGTTGGCATCAACGAGGCATTCGATTCCGACACCCTCTACCGCGGCCCCTATAAGGGGAATGCTCCAGACCTGCTGATTGGCTATAACCATGGATACCGGATCTCGTGGGACTGCGCAGCTGGGAAAGTTGCCGGTCCTGTATTCGAAGACAATATCAAGGCATGGAGCGGCGACCACATCGTCGACCCGCGGGTGGTGCCCGGCATCTTCTTGTGTAATCATGCAATCGGCAGGGACGACCCACACATCGTCGACCTTGCACCTACCATCTTGACGCTCATGGGCGTTGGAAAAGCGCCACATATGGAGGGTTCGACCCTGATCGACCCGGTCTCGTTCGCAGGCGAGACCTCGGCACACTGAGTAAAGGAGATTTCGAATGTTCGGCCAAACCAAGATCAAGCTCGACAAAACGCTCGTCGATCGCATCCGGAAGTTTTCCCAGATCGCCGGCTACGCCTCCCCCGAGGAGTTCATCACCCACGCGCTCGAAAAAGAGCTGGCTCAGCTCGAGGACGCCGACTCCGAGGAGGAGATCAAGAAACGCCTCCAGGGGCTCGGCTACATGTCCTGACGGTGGCTTGAATTCATGGCCGCTCTCAACGCTCTGCTCCGTCCCTTGTTCGACCTCATCCAGGCGCCGATGGCGTCGTGGCCCGCGTGGATTGGGATTCTGATCTGGTCCATTCCGGTGTCGGTTTTTGCGTTGTGGATCTTCAAACGGTTTTCGAACCAGGATCGCATTGCAGCGGTCAAGGCGAAGATCTACGGCTGCCTTTTCGAAATCCGTCTTTTCAACGACGACGTCAGGGCCATATTCCGCGCGCAGTGGGAGATCATGGGCCACGTGTTGCACTATCAAGCTCTGGCGCTCAAGCCGATGCTGTGGATCCTCCCCCCCATCGTTCTCATCATGGTGCATCTGCATGGGTTCTACGGATTTCAAGGTCTGAAACCGGGGGAACAGGCGCTCGTTACCGTCGCCGTGTCCTCCAGCGACGCCACCGTCAGACCGGATATTGAGCTTCGGGTTCCGAATGGCGTGGCGCTCGAGACCCCTGGAGTCTGGGCCGCAGACCTGGGTCAGATGGCGTGGCGGATAAGAGCTGATGTGCCTGGAGACTACTCGCTGGTCGTCACCAACGACGGCGCCGAGGCCGTCAAAAGCCTCCGGGTGACCGATCTGACGATCCGCCTGTCGCCAGAACGTCCAGACACCTCCTTCTGGGGGCAACTGGAGTGGCCGTCGGAAAAACCGCTTCAGAGTGAGACCGGGCTGCAATGGATCACTCTGAGCTATCCGGAGGCCACGGTCGCCTTTCTCGGGCTCGAAATGGAAAGCCAGTGGGCGTGGATGATCCTCTTCTTCGTTCTCACGATGGTCATCGCACTTGCGCTCAAAAAGCCCATGGGCGTGGAGCTCTGAGGCCATCCAAAGCACTGGCCGGAGCGGCGGCAACCTGTTTCGCCGCAACTTTATGGGGACTGGATGGGGTGATTCTCACTCCACGCCTGGCCGGTCTCTCCGTCGTCTTCGTGGTCTTCCTCGTTCATGCAATTCCATTCCTGTTGATGCAGCCGGTCCTGTATCGGTCCTATGGAGAGCTCGCCCACGTTTCGGCGAAGACGACCTTGTCGCTCGTGCTCGTATCGGTCACAGGGGGGTTCGTGGGCACGGTTGCGATCGTCAAGGCGCTTTTTCTGGTGCAGTTCGACATGGTGAGCGTGGTGGTCGTCCTGCAAAAGCTGCAACCGCTCTTCGCGATTGGCCTCGCCGCTCTCCTTTTGAGGGAACGAGTCACCAGAAAGTTCATTCTCTATACCGCTATCGCCCTCCTCGGTGCGTACCTCCTCACATTCGGATTCTCGTGGCCGACCCTGACCAGCAACGGTCACCTCGTAGCCGCTGCCGCACTTTCCCTGCTTGCAGCGGCCAGTTTCGGCGCCGCCACGACCCTCGGAAAGATGCTCGTCACCTCCGTATCTGTCGGCGCCGCCACTTTCGGCCGTTACGGCATCACGGCAGCTCTGGCCCTCGCGGCAACGCTCGCTTTCGGTCCCGGGCTCCCTTTTGCCGAGGTTTCAAACCACCAGTGGTTGATCGTGGCCGCGATCGGATTGACCAGCGGCTCTGGCGCCATCGTTCTCTACTACTGGGGCCTCAAGAGGATCCGCGCGACGGTGGCGACAATCTGCGAGCTCTGCCTGCCACTGAGCGCCGTAGTCCTCGATTATGCCGTCAACGGGACCGTGCTGACTGCAGGCCAGTGGCTCGGCGCGGCGACTCTGCTGGGCGCTATCCTCAAAATCACCCTGTTGACCCTGCCGGAAGCCGCAGTCTCGGCGTCGCAAGGTCAGCGCCAGAAAATCTAGAGTCGCCCGCTCTTTCTCAGCTGTGCAGAGTGGCGAAGAAGTCGCAAGGCGCCGTCGATACGAGAGATACGCCGATTGCGATTACTCAGCGCAAGCTGGTCTTCCTGATCGACGATTTCACCGCGCGTCTCTCGAAGTCTCTTGTCCATCTCAAACTCGAGGGATCTCATCTGCTCGAGACTCAGGCGTTTGAGCAATACCGGAGACATGAGTGTGTAGCCGTCACAAACCTGGCGCGCCATCGCCGGCGCCGACCCCCCCACAAAAGTCCCCATGCCCTACCTCCCGAAGTCCTCGACCGGCTGCAGTGTACCGTAGCGAAGCTCGACGATACGATCCGCCCGGCTCGCGAGCTTTCGGTCGCCGGTGATCCACAGTGCAGTCCGTCCGACCGATGCCCTGACCACAGCCTGGCGCCAAATTTCGGCTCTGACGGGGTTCACCCACGGCATCGGGTCGATCACGACCACCACCCGGTAATGGGAGGAGAGAACTCGGCCAGCCTGGACGAGGAGACGATGAAATCGGTCGAGCGGTTCACCGTCTGCGGCCATAGTCCCGGCGCCCAAAGCCCTTTCCACGACGTCGAGTGAACACGCCTCACGCACTGCAGCGTTCGTCCCCGCATCGAGCGGCTGCCCACGCAACACGGCCAGGTTGTCCTCAAAACTCCCGGCGATGAAGGGCTCGCCCGCTGAAATCACGGCGATCGGGCTCTGATCGGGCTCGTGCGGCACACCATCGACACAGACCTGGCCGTCAAGCGGTGCTCGTCGTCCGGTCGCCACTTCGGCCAGATCAATAACGACATCGTCATCACCGAGCACTGCGAGCGTCGAGCCCGCGAGCACCTCGAATTCCAGTGGGCGCGTGCGTGGCAGGCCATCTTCGCCCGGAATCGATCCACTGATGCTCAGGGTGCCGCGAACCTCCCGAGTTGGCGGCCCCAGACGAACCATTCGTGACGGCGCCGGACGAAACCAGAGGTAAAACGCTCGACGGGAGGTCAAGAGGGCCAGCAGAGGCATTGCCCAGCCCCATTGCGGCGAACCAGCCAGATCGGGGGCCAGGCACATCACACAAGCCCAACCGACCACAATCACCAGGTCCAGAGCATCCGGCCTTCCGGCTTTTTGCAGGCCTTTCAGGCCCACCACGGCGCCCCCGACTCCGGCGATCAATAAGAGCCACCCCAGAGCCACGCCCCACCCGGCATCAGCGCCGACCGCAAGCAGGGCAGACGCCGCAACCGCACACGAACGAAGTGGTTCACCCCACGAGCTGCGAGTAGCGAACCTGTGCAGGGGGATCACGAGCACAACGACCGCAGGGACCCAGCGGCCATCGACTATGGCAACCCAGGGTAGGGACGCGCAGAGCACTGCATGGGCCGTTTCTACGAAGGGAGTTCGAGCAGGGATCATGGAGTGATGGTACCCCTTCACATCAGCTTCGACCAGAACGACGTCTCGGTGAAAAACCTCGACTGCCGAAACCCTTGCTGTCCTTCCACGTACCATCTGATACTGGCCCCGCAATAACCTCGGGGTGACACGGCCTGAACAACAGGCCGTCCGCGACTCCTCCATCGGCTCCTTGGCACTCTGGGAGCCACTTTTTTGTCAACGAAACGCTCCGTTGTCCGCTTCCGCAAGCCGCAGCCCGCGTACACTGTCGCCATGAATCATTCAGTCAGAGCGATCGCATCGTGCCGCGCCGACCTCGCCGGTGGAACTCTCGACATCTGGCCTCTCGGCGTTCTCCACCCCGGAGCGTTGACCTGCAACATCGCCGTTCCCGTCATGGTCGAGCTCGAGGTCCTCGACGGTGGGCATCCTGGGGTGGTCAACCACCAGGTCGGGAATTCGCCGCCGCAAGCTCTCGATATCAGCGCCGCGATGAGTGACCTCACAGCAGCAATAGCTTTCCACCTGCGACCCGAAGGCGGCCTTGCGGTGAGGGTCCTGCGCCAGGCGCCACTCTGCTCGGGGCTGGGCGGATCGTCCGCCTACGGCGTCGCGCTCGTGCGGGCCATCGCCGCACTCGACGGCCACGCACTCGAGGACAAGGCCGTCGTACACCTGGTACGGGACTTCGAAGCGCGCGTGCTCCAGGTGGCAACCGGAACCCAGGATCATTGGGCCGCGGTCCTCGGAGGTGCAATCGCACTCCACCTCGAGCCTGGAGGCGAACGGGTCGAACGACTCGACGTCGACCCGGCATGGTTGGCTGATCGATTGACACTATTCTTCACCGGTATGACCCACCACTCCGGTTTCGTCAACTGGCAGGTCATCCGGCGGCGCATGGATCGCGACCCCTATACGACCGATCGACTTCAGGCGATCGCAGAGGCAGCCATTCAGTGTCGGTCCGCGCTCTGCATTGGAGACGGAGCCGGGGTACGAAACGCTCTCACCGCAGAGTGGACGGCCCGAAAGGAGCTCGCGCCTGAGGTATGTCCTCCGGAGTTGCGGGCAATCGAACGCGCGGCGATTTCCGGTGGCGCTGGGGCGTTTAAAGCTTGCGGCGCCGGAGGAGGTGGCAGCATCCTGGTTTGGCATAGTCCCGGGAAGGCCGACGATGTCGGCAGAGCCCTCCTCGCAGCAGCCCCAGACGGCCGTCTTTTTCCCCGCGGCATGGCATGCCAGGGGTGTGAAATATTCCTGGATTCGGTAAGATAGTCGCGAGAAAACACCGAGAGGGGAAATTATGGGTTTTTTTGACAAGTTTTTTAAATCGTTTGACGACGAGGTCTCCCAGGCCATTGACAAGGTCCGTGGAATGGGTCTCGGAGTCACCAACCTCGGTGCTTCGGTCAACGACAAGGTCGTGACCCTGACTGGAAACGCACCCGACATAAAGAGCAAAGCGATGGTCATGCAGGCCTTCAATGAGCTCGTCGAAACCGACAATACGATCAACAGCATCAAGCTGCCGGAGGTCGTTCCGCCCACGAAGGAAATCACCCCGGAACCCGTCGTCGAAGAAAATGTCGAGCAGGTGTACGAGGTTGTATCGGGAGATACGCTCGGCGGGATCGCCAAACGTTTCTACGGCAACGCGGGCCAGTATATGAAGATCTTCGAGGCCAACCGGGACATCCTCGACAACC
>CAZCEX010000201.1:0-7607 GCA_964497785.1 uncultured Thermoanaerobaculia bacterium
AGGCCGTTGTTGAGAAACTGCCTGAACCGGCAGATCGATCCACTCGGCGCTACGGCCTCGTAGCCGGAGCAGGGGGGGCTCCGATCGCGCTCCCCGTGGATTAGAACGAATCGACCCACGCCATCCATCACGGGCCGACACAGGGGTCGGCCCCTACGGAAGATTGAACGATCATCAGGATTTGGCCGTCAGAAATGGAGTTGCCCCGATCTTCTACCTCCCAGGAACAAGATTGCCCACACCTTTGTTGATGACTCACAGGAGGCGTGCATGGCATTGCTGCGACCGAAGGACGAACGGAAAAAGAGAATCGCGAGACGACCTTTCAGGTCGATCAGCTGCCCGTACAACGGGCACCAGGTGTCCTGGTGCATGCACCTCTGTGAGCCCCATGCCGGCCGCGGATTCTGCGGACGCCTTGCGACCCACTCCATGATCAGTCGCACCCGGGCCGCCGTGATGGCGTACCACGCGGAGCACGGGAAGACCGGGCGGTAGGGCAGTCCCCTCTCGACTCGATCCGGGTTACACTCCCGAGCCGGGGGTGATATGGCCAGGTACCCAGTGATGCTCGATGTGAAGGGACGGCACTGCCTCGTCGTTGGAGGCGGTGGTGTGGCCCTTCGCAAGGTCCAGGGTCTGCTCGAATCAGGAGCTGTCCTGACCGTGATCGCGCCCGAGGTCGTTCCGGCGCTCGCCGCTCTTGCCGACGGGGACAAGCTCACTCTCGAGAAGCGTGCCTACAGTTCCGGGGAAGCGGGGTCGTACGCGCTCGTTTTTGCGGCCACCGATCGATCCGAAGTCAATGAGCAGGTGTATCGGGATGGTGACGCCGCTGGTCGGTGGGTCAACGTCGCCGACGAACCGCAACGGTGCAGCTTCCATCTCCCGGCACGGATTCGGCGAGGTCCCCTGCAGATGGCGATCGGCTCCGAGGGCAGGGCGCCATTCGTGGTGCGGCGCCTGAGGCGTCTCTTCGAGGGTCGCCTTGGACCCGAGTGGGGCGAATGGCTCGATGCTGCGGAGCGGTTTCGCGAGCGTGTTCGGACCTCAGTCACCGGACGCCCTGAGCAGGAGGCGTGCTTCGAGAGGTTCTTTGTCGAAACCGTAGACCCGGACAAACTGACGGCTCGGGTGCCCTTGGCGGATGAGGAGCGCGAGTGGCTCGGTGAAGGCGCGCACGAGGACGCTGTGATGCCACAGCCACCTCGGCACGATCATATCGAAGCGACTGAAATGAACCGTGGTTTCGTTTCCCTGGTCGGCGGAGGACCCGGGTCCCCCGGGTTGCTCACGGTTCATGGACGCCGGCGGCTGCTCGAGGCGGATGCGGTCGTATACGACCGGTTGGCAACCTCCGCCCTGCCGTGTGAGCTGGCGCCTGAGGTCGAGCTGCACCCGGTTGGCAAGACGCCCGGTGTGCATCCGATACCGCAGGAGGAGATCTCGGCCCTGCTCGTGCGCCTGGCCCGCGAAGGCAAGCGGGTCGCTCGCCTCAAAGGCGGTGATCCCTACGTCTTCGGCCGAGGCGGTGAAGAAGCCGAGGTGCTTCGTGGCGAAGGAATACCATTCGAGGTTGTTCCCGGAGTCACGGCGGCGGTGGCCGCCTCGGCCTGGGCGGGTATTCCGGTGACCCATCGCAAGGAGGTTGTATCGTTGACTCTGGTCACAGGCCATGAGGCCGCCAAGAGCGATGGGCCACAGGTCCGCTGGGATCTTCTGGCACAGGATGAGCACGCTACGATCGTTGTTTACATGGGTCTGACCGCTCTTCCGAACATCGTTCAGAATCTGCTTTCCGGCGGCATGAGCCCGACGATGCCGGCGGCAATGGTGGAGCGGGGCACAACGGCAGCGCAACGGCAGGTCGTGAGCACCATCGCCGACCTGGCGAAAGCGGTGGAAAGGGCGGGGCTTCAGCCGCCCGCGCTTCTCGTTATCGGACCGACCGTGAAACATGTAGGGAACCTTGACTGGTTTTCCGGCCAACCGCTCGCAGGTCAACGCCTGGTTGTGCTCGGCCCTGAGAGTCCTCTGGCCCGGGCTCTCGAGGACCACGGTGCGCACGTTGTCGGCCTGCCGGTTCCGGTGACGCCGGCTGCGAGGGTGGTGATGGGCGCCTCGCCGTTGACCGCGTGCGTGGTGCGCAGCGCGGCGGAGGTCGATGCCATTCACGAAGAACGAGATGGACCTGGTTGGAGTGAAGTCACCCTTTCGTACTGCATCGGGTCTCAGGCATTGAAGCGTGCACAGGAACGCGGCTGGCAACACACCATCGGCATCGAAGATGATCTCAAGGACGTGGGGGTGCCGGGTCGTATTGCGGAGCTGGTATCCGGTTGATCTATGCGGGTTAGAAGCCGAATGGTCGCGGGTGTGCAATTTGCTTCGTGGAGGAATCGGACGACGGTGATCGCGACGGTGGCACTGGCCCTGCTCGCTGGGCCGTGGTGCAGCATCGTATTGGCCGGGGATGAGCAGCCTCTTCGGTTCGGCGTCGTGGGTTTCTACACGCCGCGCCTGATGTTCGAGAAGTACCAGCCCTTCATGGACTATCTCAGTCGCCACACTGGGAGGGTGTGGGAACTCGCCATCAATACCGACTACCAGACGGCGATCGACGATCTCTGCTCGGGTTCGGTATCCGTCTGTTACCTCGGGCCGCTGTCCTACGTGAGGGCCCGTGAGCAGTGTGGGGTCGAGCCGGTCCTGCAGCTGATGACTCGAGGCCTGAGCACCTACAGATCTTCGATCCTCGTGCGTGACGACAGCCCTATCCACACCCTGGCTGAGCTCGAAGGCAGGTCGTTCGGGTTTGGGGCGCGGCTTTCGACGTCGTCTCACCTCATTCCCCGCTCGATGTTGGTGGATGCAGGTGTCGACCTCGACGAGGTCACCTGTGCATACTATGAAAATCACGACAGGGTGGTTCGCGCGGTGCTGATCGGAGAGGTCGAAGCGTGCGGAGTCCGGGACCTGACCGACGAGAGGTTCCTGCATCGAGGACTTCGGGTTCTGGTGCAGTCACCCTCGATTCCCAACCACCCGTTGGCGGTCGCGCCGAATGCGGTCGATCAGATTGTGCCGCTCCTGGAGCGTGCACTCATCGACCTTCCGGCTACCGATCCGGTAGTTGCGGCAGAGCTCAAGGCCCTGGACGATGAGTTGAGCGCCGGTTTCGAGCGGTCTGATGACAGCCTTTTTGAACCAATCCGACAGCTTGCCGACCGTGTGTTTGGTTCTGAATCCCTGAGTCTTCCCGTAGAAGACCTCGGGTGTGACGGCGAGGGCCGGTGAATGCGTTTACCGATCGGCCTCAGGACGCGGTTCTTCCTCTACTCGAATACTCTGATCGTGGGAACGATGCTGCTCGTCGTCACGATCTGGGTCAAGCACGAAAGGTCGACCTGGCTTGAAGCGATCGGCCGCCGCGGACGGAGCATCGCCGTCGCCCTCGCAGTGCCCATCACCGAGACCCTGATGTATGAGGACATTGGGCTGTTGGGTGATGTCGGTCTCGTCGAGAACAGCATCAGAGAGGTGGTCGCAGACAACCGTGACATCATGCGATACGTGGTCGTCACCGATCCGGCGGGTGTGGTGACCCACTCGAATCGCTGGGAGCTTCTGGGCGAGGTTTATGAGCGGGGAGTGATCGATCCGGCCGATGACCTGGTCATCAAGGAGAAAACCCTAGAAAACGAAGAGGACGGCCGGTTGCTCGAGATCAGGGTGCCGCTCAGCATCTCGAGCAAGAGCTGGGGTGGACTCACGATTGCCGTCGATCTCCGTTCAGTCGAGATCAAGACCAACCTCGTGATCAGACGTGCATTTCTTATGGCCTTCATCCTCATCGTCGTCAACTCGACCTTTACGGCGATGTATGTCGAGACCCTGATTCGACCGATCCTGAAGCTCAACGAGACCATGAAAAGGGCGGGGCGGGGCAACCTTCACGTTCGGGCGCCTGAAGGCAGCGGGGGCGAGGTTGGCGAGCTGGCCGGGGCCTTCAATCGCATGATGGATGAACTGTCGGAGGTGCGTGTTCGCGAAAGAACCCAGCGGGCCCAGCTCGTCCATACCGAGAAGATGGTTGCTGTCGGAACCCTCGCCGCGGGGGTAGCGCATGAGGTGCGAAATCCCTTGGCCGGGATCATGGGGTGTCTGGAGAACCTGCGCTCGAAGCCCGAAGACACCGAACGTATGAGTCGGTATCTCGATCTGATCCAGGATGGCCTCGAGCGTATCGAGTACACCATCGACAATCTGCTTGGGTTCTCGAGGTCGAGGGAGATGCAGCCCGAGCCGACCTCGCTCACCCACAATCTCAAACATGTCGTGGAGCTGACTTCTTATCAGTTGCGCAAGGCAGGCATAGAGGTTGTTTTCGAGCTCGACGGCGAAGATGAGACGGTCGTGATGGGCGATCATTTCCAGATGGAGCAGCTCTTCCTCAACCTGGTGCTCAACGCGATCAAGGCGATGCCTGATGGTGGCGGCGTTCTGACCCTTCGGGCGAAGTCCGGCAAGGGCAAGGTGATCGTCGAGGTCGAAGATACCGGCGATGGGATTTCGGAAGAGATTCGTGATCGCATTTTCGACCCATTCTTCACCACTCGAGCGGTCGGCAAAGGCACCGGCCTCGGGCTTACGGTGACCGACAGTATCGTTGCCGCTCACGCCGGGGTGATCGAAGTTGAGTCGACGGTTGAGGAGGGAACGGTGTTTCGGGTTATCCTACCGAGCGCGAAGACCGGGAAGGGGCGCGATGGGTGAGTTCAAGTGCCGTCTGTTGATCGTCGAAGATGAACCTCTTCTGAGGGTCTCCATGGCGGATGCCCTGCGTGAAGAGGGTTGGGTGGTGGACGTAGCGCCCGACGGCACCAAGGGAGCGGCTCTTTTTGAGCAGCGGCTCCATGACGTCGTCGTGACGGACATGGTGATGCCCGGTATGGGGGGCATGGATCTGCTCAAACGGATCAAGGCGCTGCGCCCGGAGACCAACGTTGTGATCATCACGGCCCACGGCTCTGTGGGTCAGGCGGTGGAGGCGATGCAGGAAGGTGCAGTCGACTTCATTACCAAACCATTCTCGATGGCCCAACTCCTGGTCCGCCTCGACAACGTCTGCGCGGTTCGGCAATTGCGGGCGCAGAACGTGCGACTGCAGGAGCAGCTGGAAGCCCGGAACTCTTTTGCGCAGATGATCGGCAAGAGCAAGGGTATGCAGGAAGTCTTCGACCTGATCCGCCTGGTCGCGACCTCGGATGCATCGGTTCTCATCTATGGCGAGAGCGGAACCGGCAAGGAGATGGTGGCGTCGGCGATCCACTACAACTCGCAGCGGCGGGCGAAACCCTACGTCCGGGTCAGCTGTGCATCCTTGCCCGAAACTCTCATCGAGTCGGAGCTCTTCGGGTTCGAACGCGGGGCCTTCACCGGCGCCGGGGACAAGAGAATCGGTCGATTCGAAGCGGCGAATCGTGGAACTTTATTCCTCGACGAGATCGGTGAGCTGCCCTTGTCGTTCCAGGTCAAAATGCTGAGGGTGCTCGAGGAACGTCAGATCGAACGGTTGGGGTCCAACCAGTCCATCGACGTCGACATTCGCGTCGTATCGGCCTCTCTCCTGAGCCTCGAAGAGGAGATCAAGGGGAATAGGTTTCGTGAAGACCTCTTCTTCCGCGTCAATACCGTCGAGATCGATCTGCCGCCGTTGCGCGAGCGTCGCGAGGACATTCCCCTGCTGTCTCTGGCCTTTCTGCGCGAGTTCTCCGCGGGAAGGAAGGTCGAGATCGGTGGCATTTCGGACGATGTTTTTGACATCTTCGAATCGTATCCGTGGACCGGAAACGTACGTGAGCTACGCAACGTCGTCGAGCGGTCTGTCCTGTTTTGCAGGGGAGATACGATCCAGGTCGAGCACCTGCCGGCTTCGTTGCGCAGGAAAGCCCCTGGGCAGCCCCCCGTGGGATCGCCCCCGGCCGAGGTGGTCACCAACCTCCAGGATGCGGTGAAGCAGGCCGAAATCAGAGCCATCCGGGCGGCCCTGACGAAGACCGGAGGCAAACGCAGCGATGCCGCCGAGATCCTCGGAGTCAGCCGCAAGACCCTATGGGAGAAGATCCGCAACTACGGGCTTGCCGAATAGGGCGCGTCGAGATTCCCCCTTGGGTCAGGTTGATCGTGGGTGGCAGCCGAGAGGCAATATAGGGCATTTGAAACGCAAAGACGCAAAGACGCAAAGCATCTTTTTCAGAATCCATGTGCAGAAAACCGTCTCTGAAGGCCGATCTCGTCTCGACCTGTCCCATTCTCTGCGCCTTTGCGTCTTTGCGTTAAAAACGTGTTCACGCCGCTCCGGCAATACCAACACTGATGAGTGGAGATGCCCTTGGGCCGGGTCAGGGCCAAAGGCTGTTGTCGGCGAGGGCATCGAAGAACCGTGCGACTGGCCAGACCTCGATGTCGCCCGCCACCCGGAGCTCATCCGGGCCTGTGTAGATCAAGATCCTGCGAACGACCTCCTCGAGCTCACCGATCGCCTTCAATCCGCGCAGCTGAGATCGAGAGAAGGTCTCTGAAGCTTTGACTTCGATAGCCAACAGCTCGTTTCCGCGCCTGAGGAGGAAGTCCACCTCCACGCCGCGAGCCTGGGGTGACCAGTAGAAGATATCGTCGAAGAGCGCCCTGTCGTGGGCGTATGCGAGCAGCACCGTGTGAATGTAACCTTCGAGCAGCGCCCCACGTTCCTCGATTGCCAGTGGGCCGAGCTGCTTCTTGACGGCGCGAACCAGTCCGGGATCGATCCAGTAGAGCTTGTCGTGGGTTCGCTCGCGAACCCTCAGACGGGCTTCGAAGGCGGGCAAACGTCTGGCGAGCAGGGTATCTTCGAGAATATCGAGGTAGCCGGCGACCGTAGTCCGTGCCGTGCCCGTGTCACGTGCAATGGCCGAGATGTTGATGGATTGGCCGTGGAAGAGGCCGGCGACCGGGAGGAAGCGCACAAAACCCGGCAGGTTCCGGACCAGGGCTTCGGCCTTTATCTCTTCCCGCAGGTAGAGCTGCACGTAGGACTCCAGGGTGTCGCGGGGCTCTTCGGCTCCCCAGATCAACGCGATGCTGCCAAAGCGCAACACCTGCTGAAGATCGAAGTCGGCGCCGAGTTCCTCAGGCAGAAGGGGAAACATCGTTCGCCAGAGAGCCCTGCCGGCGAGCAGATTCGTGCCGGCGGTCTTCAGCTTTCTCGCACTCGAACCGAGCAGGCCGAATCTTTGACCTCTTGCTTCGATCAACCGGTGCACGTCGTTGAGAAGGCTCGGGATACGCTGAATTTCATCGACCACGACCCAGTCGTTTTCGGGTGTAGCCTGCACCATGCCCGCAAACAACGACGGGTTGCCGAGCAATCGCTGATACAACCCCTCGTCGAGCAGGTCGATGTGCCTCGCATGCCCGAGTGACTGCCGAGCCCAGGTGCTCTTGCCGACGCCACGAGGCCCGAACAAGAAGAAGCTCGTTTTTGGATTTTGGGCGATCCGTCTGTAGAGTCTGCTCATGACGTCGTCATTTTACCACGAAAAATGACGACAAGATAGTCTATTTTG
>CAZCEX010000202.1:0-7586 GCA_964497785.1 uncultured Thermoanaerobaculia bacterium
AGCTCTTGAAAGCCATTCTTGCCTTCCAAGGGAGAGAACGCCGCTTCGGCGGCCTCGCGCCTTCAGAAGACGCCAGGTAGAACAAGGGAGGCGGCCGTGTTCAAACGTGAAATCTTCGCCCTGATTGCCGGGCCTGCCGTCCTGGCGGCCATCATATGGGCCCCTGCGTGGGTCTATGTGCTAATTCTCTACGCCGCGGTCCTGATTGCGGCGGACGAACTGCTTCGCATGGCCAACAGCGCCCAGATCCAATCCGGGCGGCCCCTTCCCATGTTGGGGGTCGCCATCGTTCTCGGCTGTGCGTGGTTTCAGGGGCCAGCGGTGGCGGCGATCGCCGCCGGAGCAGCGGCGATCCTCCTTCCAGCCATTCATCTCGGGCGCCGGGATGCTCCCGAAGGTGGCCTTCCTGGAAGTGCCGTCGCAACCTTTGCCGTCGTCTACATGGGGATCACCGGCGCTTGTCTCGGCTGGCTGCGAACCATGCCGGCCGAAGCATCCGTCGGCGTCAAGTTGGTGATCCTCTTTCTCATGACGATCTGGGTCGGCGACTCCGGCGCCTACTACGTCGGCAAGAACTTCGGGCGTCACCACATGTCGCCGCGCATTTCGCCCAAGAAGACCTACGAGGGTCTGATCGGGGGCGTCGCAGCAACCTTCGCCGGGGCGGCCCTCTTCAACGCCCTGTTCCCTTTACCTTTCGGCTGGCTTCATGTCTTCGCCCTGGCGGCAATACTGGCCGTTGCAGCTCCCGTTGGTGATCTGGTGATTTCGATGTTCAAACGAGATTGCCGCGTCAAAGACTCCTCACAACTGATTCCCGGGCACGGTGGCTTGCTCGATCGCACCGACAGTCTGCTCTTCGCCGCGCCGTTTGTGCTCGCCTACCTCGCGACACTGGATCTCATCTCATGAAACGCCTGGCCGTGCTCGGCAGCACCGGGTCGATCGGTTGCTCCACCCTGTCCGTCGTCGAGGCCTTTCCCGAGCGCTATGAGATTGTTTCCCTGGCGGCAGGATCCAATATGGAGGTCCTCCGACCACAGATCGTGCGCCACAAGCCGGCGGTTGTTGCGGTCGCCAAAAAGCAGGCCGCAGCCGAGCTCATGCTCGATTTTCCCGCGACACGGTTCGTGTGGGGCGAAGAAGGACTGCAGGAGGCTGCGTGTGTTGCGGGCGCCGACACCGTCGTCGCCGCTCTTGTGGGTTCAATTGGCCTGGCATCGACGATGGCGGCCATCGCTGAGGGCCGGCACATCGCCCTCGCCAACAAAGAGACCCTTGTTGTTGCCGGCGACCTCGTCATGGCCGCAGCGCGGGATGCCGGTGTCGACATCCTTCCGGTCGACAGTGAGCACAACGCCATTCACCAGGCCCTTCGGGTGGGGCCGCGAAACGCCGTCAAGCGGCTGCTCCTGACGGCGTCCGGTGGCCCTTTCCGCACCTGGCCAGCTGAGCGGATTCACAACGCTACCCTCGCCGAAACACTCGCCCACCCGACGTGGAAGATGGGGCCCAAGATCACGGTCGACTCGGCCACGATGATGAACAAAGGCCTCGAGATCATCGAGGCACACCACCTCTTCGACGTGCCCGGAGAACGTATCGACGTGCTTGTCCACCCGCAGAGTCTGGTTCACTCGCTCGTCGAGTACATCGACGGCACCTTGATGGCTCAACTGTCCGTGAACGATATGCGTTTCCCAATCCTCTATGCCCTCGCCTGGCCGGAGCGCATCGATACTTTTCTCCCCCAGCTCGACCTGGCCGAAATTGCCACCTTGACCTTTGAGAACCCGGACCCGGCCCGCTTCCCGGCCTTGAGGTTGGCTCGCGAGGCGCTTCGTTGCGGCGGCGAGATGCCCGCAGTCATGAATGCTGCCAACGAAGAGGCCGTCGCTACGTACCTCAACGAAGGATGCAGTTTTCCGGCCATCACGGCCACCGTCGAGAAGGTCATGGACGAATGGTCCGCACAGAATCGCCCGTTGCACGATCTCGAGCAGGCCCTGGCTGCCGACGCCTCAGCCCGCAGAATCGCTCGCAAGATACTCGGAGGGATTTGACCGGGCCGGACCGCGGTTATACTTTACGGTTCCTGCCCACGCCAACGGCGACGTGCAGGGGCCAGGTCTCTGGTATCCAAGTGCGGGCCGCACAGCGGTTCGCCAAAGGTGAAGCATCATGCTCGTGAGTATTTTGGCATTTTTTCTCGTTCTGGGAGTGCTCGTCATCTTGCACGAGGCCGGGCACTTCTTGATGGCACGCGCGCTCGGTGCGCCCGTCGAGGTCTTCTCTGTTGGCTTCGGCAAACGGCTGTGGGGATTCGAACGCGGCGGAACTGATTATCGGATCAGTCTGGTTCCATTCGGCGGCTATGTGCGCATCGTCGGGCTCGGCCCGGACGAGTCTGATGTGGTCGGCCATGGCGAAGAAGAGCCCGAACTGCTCCCTCGGTGGCAGCGCGCGCTCATTCTCTTGGCGGGGCCTGTGACCAATATGATCGCCGCCGTAGTTTTCATCGCCGTGGCGTTCGTGATCGGTGTCGAAACACCTGCCTATCGGTCAGAGCCGCCGATGGTCGGGTGGGTCGAGCCCGAGTCTCCGGCCTTTCGAACCGGAGTCGTTCCGGGCGACCTGGTGATTTCGATCGATGGCGTGGCCATGGTGACCTGGCAGGACCTCGAGTTTTCGATCCTCTCGTCCGGGGGCCAAGAGGTCGAGATCAAGCTGCTTCGCGGCGGCGAGACCTTCGACATCCGATTGACTCCCGACAAGGTCACACGGTACGGCTTCGGATACTCCGGAATCGTCCCGCCGCTCGATACGAAGGTGGTCCGGGTCCTTCCTGGATCGCCAGCCTCTGCCGCCGGTCTCGAACCGGGAGATCGCATCCTCTCTGTGGCCGACGAGCCGGTCGAGCAATTTTATGATCTCATCCGGCTCATCTCACCACGAGCGGGTGAGGAGTTGGCGGTTGTAGTCGATCGTAACGGGGTCGATCTGGCGCTCACCATCACCCCTCGTGACGAAGGTGGTGAGGGCAAGATCGGCATCGCGATGGTCTTCCCGGGAGCCATCCAGCGCCTCGGACCCGTGGCAGCGACCACGACGGCCTTCCGCGAGTGCCGACGCATGACCCGCGAGACCTTTCGCGTGCTCGGTCGCCTGATTTCCCGCAAGGCCTCCTTGAAACAGGTCTCCGGCCCCATCGACATCGCCCGCATCTCAGGTGAAGCCGCCAAGGCCGGTTTCCAGTCCCTGATCTGGTTCATGGGCATCATCTCGCTTCAGCTGGGCATCTTCAATCTACTCCCGATCCCGATTCTCGACGGAGGCCACCTCACCATTCTCGCTGTCGAGTCGGCGATGCGACGCGACATTTCATTGCGGGTCAAGGAGCGCATCCTCGAGGTCGGTTTCGTCGCTCTCGTCCTCCTGATGGTGGTGGTGCTCTTCAATGACATCCTCAAAATCCTCCCGGAGAGCATCTACCGGATGTTCTCGAAGGGGTAGTCTTTTGTAATGGGCCTTGGTGGTAGATTCCATGTCGTGCTCTCCCGGCTGCTCGTGGCCTCCGTGTTTCTGCTTTCGGTGGGGATCGTTGCCTGGTTTTCGCTCGTCTACACCGTTCACCTCGGTACCGTCGCGGTTCCGGAGCTTCGCGGCACCACCCTGGAGGAGGCCGATCGGATGGCCCACGACATCGGTCTCGTAATGGTTCTCGACGACGCCGGCGTTTTCAGTGATTCGATCCCCGTAGACCACATCGCCTTTCAGAAGCCCCTGCCTGGGTTTCACCTCAAGGCGGGAAGCTCGGTTCACACGCGACTCAGTCTCGGCGGCGAACAGAATCTCGTCCCGGATCTGTACGGCAGCTCCCTCCAGGCTGCAATTCGCAGTCTCGAGGCCAGCGGGCTCCGACCGGGGCGGAGAGCAGAGGTCGCCGGCGAGAGCGAGAGCGACTCTCTGGTAGCCACCAGCCCAGCCGTTGGATTCGGGACCGCCCCGGGCGCCGAGGTCGACCTCCTGATGAACAAGAGCCCGGCACAGGGACTCTGGGTCATGCCCTCCTTGATTTCGTTGCCGATTTCCGCCGTCCGCCACTTTGCCCAGACGAACCGCTTTCGGCTCGGCCGAGTTCATGAGGTGGAGTATCCAGGTCTCGGACCTGGGCTTGTCCTGCGACAGTATCCACCAGCTGGAAGCCCCCTCTCCCGATCAGACATCATCACCCTTTGGATCAGCCAATGAACATCCGAATCGCACCCTCTCTGTTAGCCGCCGACTTCGCCAGGCTCGATCGTGAAATTGTTTCGGTGCAAAAAGCAGGCGCCGACATGCTGCACCTCGACCTCATGGACGGGCATTTCGTACCGAACCTCACGTTCGGTCCTCCAGTCGTGCGCCAACTCACCGCCCATGCCCAGATCCCACTCGACGCCCACCTGATGGTCACCGACGCCGATGTGTTGCTTGCGCCACTTGCCGCAAGCGGTGTCGCCCGGGTGGCTGTCCACGTCGAGGCCTGTCCCCACCTTCACCGCACCCTCAGTGCGATTCGTGAGCTCGGCATGTCACCCGGCATCGCCCTGAACCCTGCCACCCCGGTATCAGCCCTTGAAGAGGCGCTCGCCTGGACCGACTTCGTCCTCGTGATGTCCGTCAACCCGGGTTTCGGAGGACAGACTTTCATTCCGGAGATGGTCAACAAGGTCGCCCGTATCCGCGCCATGGGCCCCGGTGAAGAGATCGATATCTCGGTTGACGGCGGTGTTGGGCCGGCAAACGTAAAGGCACTGGTCACGGCCGGGGCAACGACTCTCGTGGCCGGTTCGTCGGTATTCGGCGAGCATGATCGCGCGGCTGCGATAGGCCGTCTCCGGTCTCTCGTTTCACAAGGAGTTCACTCATGAAAAGATTGCCCATGGTTGCCGTCTTCTGCCTGGTCGTCCTTGCCCTCGTCGGTTGCAAGAGCGCCATCCGCGACGACGCTTTGCTTACTGAGCTTGCCGACATGGACAAGCAGGAGATCTTCGACAAAGCGGAGGCCCTCTACGGAGACCGCAAGCTCACCGATGCACGTCAGTACTTCAGTTTTTTGTACGACACCTTCCCAAACGACCCTCTCGGCCACAAAGCTGCGCTCAGAGTGGCGGACACCTACGCCGCAAAAAACGATACCGCAAGCCTGACTGAGGCTCGTCTCAGGTACCGCGACTTCGCCAACCGCTACCCCAACGACCCCGATCGCGACTATGCCCTTCTGATGGTCGGTCAAACCTACTCGGCCAAAAGCATGAAGCCGGACCGTGATCTGACGACGCTGCACGAGGCGCTCAGCGCGTATCGACAGCTCATGACCCTGTATCCGAACTCACCGTACGCTGAAGAGGCGAAACAACGCATCACCTCGCTCGGAGACGTTCTCGCCGAGCACGAGTTGATCACCGCCAAGTTCTATGCCCGCAACAAGAGATACCGAGCGACTCTCTGGCGCCTCGAGTATCTCAAAGAGAACTACCCCGACTACAAAAGAATGGACGAGGTTGACGCATTGCTCGTCACCGCCAATGATGAGCTCGATACCGTAAACCGCCGCATCGAAGCAATGATGGAAGAAAGGCGGCTCAAGGCCGAAGCGAAGGCCGGCAAGCTTGCGACCTCAGGGGAGCAACCAACACCCACCGAAACCTCCGAAGAAGAAAAACCGGAGGACGGGGACGACGAAGGCAACTGACCCGGGTGGTTCCCGCCCACAAATGTTCTTATCTGCTTTTCAGCCCCCAAAAACCCGGTGAGTAATGTGGGCTAGGTCGCAAGTTGCTCAGGCGTGAGACGTTGACGCATTTCGGTGGGTGCAGTACTCTACGGATGTGCCTCCATCTAACGGGAGAAGGACCATGAGAATCACAGTTCCGGTCATCTTCGGTGTCATGATCTCGATTGCGTTGGTCGGGTCGGCTCAATCTGTCGCACCGCCACCGCAACCACTCCACATGGTTGGAGACCACTGGACACCGTACGATCCACCGATCGAGTTCCCCGACGGATCGCAGGTCCACCTCGTCGAAAGGGGCGATACGCTGTGGGACCTCGCTCGAACCTACCTCGGCGACCCCTACCTGTGGCCCCAGCTGTGGGAACGCAACCCCTACATCAAGGACTCCCACTGGATCTATCCCGGCGACCCGATCGTCATCGATCTTGCTGTCCAGGAACCTGTTCCAGTAGAAGAAGTTATGGTTGAAGAAGAGTACGTGGTACCGGACGAAGTCGAGGAGCTCGACCTCGGCGCCGAAAGCCCTGGTGTTCCTTATCCATTGGGTACCTCGTCAGACATCTACTGTTTCGCCCGTCTCGTCGAAGACGAGAGCATCTTCCAGTTCACGGTCGCATCGGCCGAACGAATCGGAGCGCAAGACCACTTCTCCGAAGACAATATTCTCTACATCGACGGAGGGGTTGCGCAGGGCGTTCAGGCCGGCGACCGCTTTTTCGTCCTGCATCGACTGAACAAGCTCAACCACCCCGTCTCACGAAGCTCCATGGGCGTGATCTACCAGCATGTCGGTCAGGTCAAAATTCTTTGTGCTCAGGAAAATACATCAATTGCTCGGGTGGACTTCCTTTGTGATTTCATCTCCATCGGGGATGTGCTTCTGCCATACCGGCCAATCCCGGTTCCGCTGGTCATCGATCCCGATCCGACCACCGTTTGCGACGCTCCCAACGGCAAACCGACCGGCTATGCCATCTATGCCAAGGACGACCTGATGACCGCGGCTACCGGCCAGGTGATGATGATCGACCTGGCCGCAGCGGAAGGACTCTATCCTGGTCAGTTCGCGACCGTATTTCGAGATAACGCCGTAACTGGAATGCCCAGAATCATAATCGGCGAGGTCGGCGTACTGACCGTGGAAGACCACTACTCGACCGTCGTCATCAGTCGTTCATACGCACCGCTACACGTTGGAGACCGAATTGAGATGAAGTAGTAGACCCTCTGGTCTCAGCTTCCGATGTGGCCCGAGTGGGTGTTCGACGCGACTGATCGAGGTTTCATGGAGGCCGCCTTGCTCGAGGCTCTCAAAGCCGGTGATGGCGGCGAGGTTCCGGTCGGCGCCGTCCTGGTTCGCAACGGCGAGGTCCTTTCCAGAGGCGGAAATCGACGTGAAACGAGCGGGGATCCGACCGCGCATGCTGAAATCCTGGTTCTTCGTGATGCCGGTCACACCGTCAACGATTGGCGCCTCGAGGGCTGCACGCTCTACGTCACCCTCGAGCCTTGCCCCATGTGCCTGGAGGCCTGCCGACAAGCTCGAATCGACCTCATTGTCTGGGGTGCGCCCGATCCGGTCATGGGGGCCTGTGGAAGTGTTGTCGACAACGCCGAGGATCCTCGAACCCCTCCCCCAATAGCCCACCGTGGAGGTCTTCTGGCCGAGAAATCCCGAGACCTCCTGCGTAACTTCTTTGCCAACCGCCGCGATTCGTCGTAGAATGCCCGCCCCGGTGCGGAGAGGTGCCAGAGTGGTCGATCGGGGCGGTCTCGAAAACCGTTGACCTTTCACGAGGTCCAAGGG
>CAZCEX010000203.1:0-7580 GCA_964497785.1 uncultured Thermoanaerobaculia bacterium
CGCCCTCCCCGGGCATTGCCCGGCATAGGCATTGTGGTGATTCGCGGTACGACGCCGCAATGCGCACCACACAATGCTATGCCCGGCACGTGCCACCGGAGGCCCTTTCTCTGGTTCTCTGATTGGCCTCGGGACTGCCGCCGGCGCTGTTGCTAACCGTCGATCACGCTTTCCGCTCCGCAGTAGACGAGGAACTTCCCGGCCCGCGCCCGCGCGATCATCACCATGCCGAGGTGCTGGGCAAGCTCGAGGCCCATCTGGGTGATGCCGGAACGGGACACCAAGACGGGGATACCCATGATGGCGGTCTTCATGACGATCTCTGAGGTCAGGCGGCCGGTGGTGAAGAACAGCTTGTCCCCGCCGTCGATACGGTCGAGCCACATCATTCCGGAGATCGCATCAGCGGCGTTGTGCCGACCCACGTCCTCACACATCAGGAGGATCTCTGAGCCTGAACACAGGGCGCATCCGTGCACCGCTCCGGCGCTGCGGTAGACATCGTTGTGCCGACCGACCTCGTGCAGCAACGCCGGTACTGTCGATCGGTTAATCGTCACATTCGGTAGCTTCTGGGCATAGAGGGCGTCCAGGGTGTGAGCGAACACGGTCCCCTGTCCGCATCCGGTGGTCACCGTTCGACCACCGAGCTTGGCCTCCTGATCGCGTAGTCCCTTACCGTTGCGAGTCACGACTCGTACCCACTCGTCCGCCCATTCGACCTCGACCGAAACGATCTCCTCGAGGTCTTCGATCAGATGTTGGTTGCGCAGGAAACCGAGAGCCAGCGCTTCGGGATGGGTGCCCAAAGTCATCAGGGTCACGACCTCACGGTCATCAACGACCAGGGTCAACGGAAGCTCGCCGGCGACGTGCACGTTGCGGACCCGCCCCTTCTCGTCGACAGCCGTGACTGCGTGGGTGGGCGCACGTCCCGCGTTCGACATCCTGGGTCGGTAAAAGCTTGCGTGTTCAGACACCTGATCGATTCTCCTTCCGGTAGAGCGTAGGCCGTCAACGGTCCCCGTTGATCGGGTTCACTTATACCCATACCGCCGGTGCGATGTTCGAGCGCGCTTGAAATGATAGCAATAGCGCTGATGAGGTTGTAGGCAGGTCCTTCAGGGCCAGCTCGCACGGTGTTGCTGACTGGCCGGGTGCTATATTGGACGAAGTCGGTCGGGAATCATCACCAGACACGCCAGGAGAACCGGCCGGTCCGTTGGAGGCTGAAGTGAAACCGAAGAAGATCATCATCTGGATACTGGTACTTGGCTCGGCTTGGGGTCTGGCAGAGCTTTTCGGCAAGGAACTGCTGATCGGTCTCGGCCTCAAGGGCACGTCGGTCTGGTTGGCAGCATGGGCCATCCTGTTACTCGCCATCGCGCGGGGTCTCTGGAACAAGGCCGGATCCTCCTCCCTCATCGGTCTCATGGCTGCAGCACTCAAGTTCGGCGGTCCGTCCACCAGCTACTGCCATCTCCTGGGGATCGCCAGTATCGGCATTTTCTTCGACCTCTTCGCCTCGAGCCTGCTGTTTCAGGGCAGGTCTCAGACATGGCGTCGCGCCCTCGTCGGGGTGCTGACCGTCTATGCGGCACGGACGTTCTTCGTTCTTTACTCCGTATACATCTCTCAATCCTGGCGCTGGATCGAAGGTGGCTCTGACATGGCCTTCCGGCACGTGCTCGGCAGCGGCAGCTGGGCTGCGCTTGCAGCGCTGGTGCTTGCTCCGCTCGGTTTTCTCATCGGTGAGAGGGTGACCGCCATGGGGACCTCAACGCTGACCGATCGCCAAAAGGCACCGTCCGAAATCTAAGTCACCACCCACCAGAAGCGCCACCACCCCCGAAGGATCCGCCGCCGCCCGAGAAGCCGCCACCGCCGGAGGAGCGACCGGACGACGAAGCGAAACGTACCCAGCCCGGGTGTGCCGAGCGGAAGCCACGACCCCAGTCGGTACGCCAGGTCAATCTGCGCATGATGGGGAAACCGACAATCCACAGAACTGGCAGGATGAGGCCCCAGAGCCCGAATATTCCGATCGGGAAGAGCAGGTAGAACGGCATCAGGAAGAAGTATACGAACCAGGCCTGACCGCCTTTTGTGAACAGAGCTACTGCCGAGAACGTGCCGACAACGATGAAGAAGATGCCGCCGGCGATGATACTTGCGACGATCGTCTCGAAGGCCCCCAGCTCGGTGCTGTCCTCGGGAAGGTCGACCGCTTCGCCGCGAACCAAAGCGGCCACGGCCCCGGCCGCCTCCTCGATGCCCGTGGCGAATTCGCCTTCACGGAATCGCGGCGTCATGATGCCGTCGATGATTCTTTTGGCCAGAGCGTCGGGCACCGTTCCTTCGAGGCCGTAGCCGACCTCGATACGGATTCGTCGTTCCTCCCTCGCCACCAGGATGAGCAGACCGTCATCCTGATCTGCGGATCCGAGCTGCCAGGTCTCGGCGACGCGCAGGGCGTAGTCTTCGAGCACCTCTCCCTTGAGGGTGGGTACGGTGAGCACCGCGATCTGGGCGCCGGTGTCGCGCTCGAGCTGAGCGAGGGTCTGCTCGATCCGCGTTTCTTCGTCTGCAGACATCATCTCGGCGAGGTCGTTGACCCGTCCGCCGAGGTAAGGAACCTCAAGGGCCGCAGCAGGAATACACAACAGAGCGAGAGCGACGCACGCCGTCAATACCCGGCGCATCACCGATCCTCCATGCGCAGACCGTCGGCCAACTCGTCGATGTCATCGGGCCGAATCTCGACGCCGTGCTTCTCGAGCAGGCGACCGCATTCAACGATGGCCTCGACGAGCGCCGGACCCGGGCGTCCTGTGCGGATTCCTTTCACCAGGCCAGCCACTACGTGATCCCACTCGGCCTGGTCCACGGCTCGATTGATGCCCGAGTCTCCGAGCACCACGACCCGGCGCTCGAAGAGGGCGAGGAAGATGAGGATGCCAGTCCTTTCGCGGGTATTGAAGACCTCTTCCTCAAGGAAGGCCTGACGAGCCCGGCGCTCCACCCGCGTATCGATGGTATCGGCGGAGACCATCGCTCGACGCACGGCAGGGATCCAGCGCCCTGCGAGGAACCCCACCGCGGCGCCGCCGGCGGCAGGAAGGGTGATCCACAGGAGACCTGCGCCACCCCAAAAGCCGCCAAAGAAGTGGATCAGACCGACCACCAAGGCGGCGAGCAAGGCGCCGACCGCGGCCGTTTTCCAGGCCGCCTCGTCGTAGTCGTCGCAGGCGCCGACCGCAACCGGTACGATCTCCCCCGATGTGCGGCCCTCGGCGGCGGCGGTGGCCCGGCGAATCGCCTCTCGGTCAGAGTCGCTGAAGAAGCGGTGAAGTTCCATACCCCGTCTCCCTAGCTGAAGTCCACTTCAGGCGCCGTTTCGGCGCCTTCGTCGGCCTCGAAGTAAGCCTTGGGTTGGTTGAATCCGAACAGGCCGGCGATGATGTTGGTGGGAAAGCGTCGCCGGGTGGTATTGAACGCCTGCGCAGCCTCGTTGTAGCGCATGCGCTCCACTGCGATCCTGTTCTCGGCGCCTTCGAGCTGCACCTGGAGATCACGGTAAGCCTGAGTGGCCTTGAGCTCGGGGTAACGCTCGACGACCACCAGCAGACGTCCGATGGCCGAAGAAAGAGCGCCCTGGGCGCCCTGAAAGGCCTCCAGTTGGGCTGCGCTCGGCGGTCCTTCGATATTGATCTGGCCCACCTTGGAGCGCGCCTGGACGACCTGGTTGAGGGTTTCTTGCTCGAAGTCGGCGGCGCCCTTGACCGTGGTCACGAGGTTGGGAATCAGGTCGGCCCGCCGCTGGTAGACATTCTCCACCTGGGACCAGGCCGCCTCCACGCCCTCCTCGAGACCAACGAGCCGATTGTACGAACCCGCAACCACCACGCCGGCGACTACCACCCCCAGGAGAACCACCACGACAAAGCCAAGACCTATGGTTTTCATCTCTCATCCTCCCCAGTAGATGGTCCATGGTAACAGTACCGTGCGTTGGACAGGCCCGTGACGTCGAAGGGCCAAGAGGGACTCCCACCCACGAGGGAAAACTCCAGGATCGAACGGTGAAGGTCATGATTCATCAATATTCGCCGGCGACGAAACCAATTTCATCTGAAAGAGTATTTCCAATACTGCCGCGGTTGCGGGTAGTCAGTGGTGTGTGATCTGACGCCCGTCTCCCGTTACCGGGTAAGAGACAATATTGGGGAGTTTCAGTGCAGTACAAGAATCTACCGATCGTCCTGGCCGTTCTTTGTATGGCTCTTGCTTCGGCAGTGGTTCAGGCTGCGGAGCCGGCCTTGTGGTTGCGCAACCCGGCCATATCCCCGGATGGCGGGAACGTGGTTTTTTCCCACCGCGGAGACCTCTGGAGCGTACCGGTCGAAGGTGGCCTCGCTACACAGCTCACGGTGCACGCGGCGCACGATACAAAACCGGTGTGGTCGCCGGATGGCACCTCAATCGCTTTTGCTTCGAATCGTTATGGCAATTACGACGTCTTCGTCATGCCATCCGGTGGCGGGCGGGCTACGCGGCTCACCTACCATTCGGCCAGCGACAATCCCACCAGCTTCACACCGGACGGTGAGAGCGTGCTCTTCAGCTCGGGTCGCCTTGACAGCGCCTCCTGTGTTCAGTATCCACGGCGCGGCGCGCAACCGGAACTCTACCGCGTATCACTCAAAGGCGGCATGCCCAAGCAGGTCTTGACCACACCGGCGATGTACGCGGTGTGGAACAGCGCCGGGACCGAGCTCGCCTACTCGGACGAAAAAGGCCTCGAGACCGATTTCCGCAAGCACGACAACTCGTCCTTTGCTCGCGACGTGTGGATCTACGAAGTTTCAACGGGGCAGCACCGGCGTCTCACCGACTTCGGGTACGACGACCGCCAGCCCGTTTGGGCGCCCGGCGATTCGGCCCTCTTCTACCTGTCGGAGTCGAGTGGCACGTTCAATGTGTGGCGCATCGACGTCGGCGCTGGGGTTCCGAAACAGATCACCAACCACGAAACCCACCCGGTCCGCTTTCTGAGCGCATCCCGGGCAGGCGATCTCTGCTACACCTGGGACGGTGAGATCTGGGTTCGGCCTGCCACCGCGAAGGGCAGCCACAAGCTCGACATCCTCATCGCCGCAGACGATCGCCACAGCGAGGTCGAGTGGACGGACGTATCGCGCAACATCAGTGAGATCGAGCTCTCTCCCGACGGCAAAGAGATGGCCTTCGTGGCGCGTGGCGAGGTCTTCGTGACCTCAGTGGACCACAAGGTGACCCGGCGCATCACCTCAACACCGGAGCAGGAGCGGTCTGTGAGCTTCAGCCCCGATGGGCGGACATTGCTCTATGCAGGCGAACGAGGCGGCAGCTGGAACCTGTACCGGAGTGATCTCAAGGACGAGGACGAGCCGAGCTTCTTCAATGCCACGGCGATCGAGGAGAAGGCTGTGCTGGTGAGTGAATCGGAGACCTTTCAGCCGAGCTTCTCGCCTGATGGCAAGGAGGTGGCCTACCTCGAAGAGCGAGTCGAGCTGAAGGTCCTCAACCTCGAGAGTGGCGAACATCGCACCATTCTCCCGGCGAGCTCCAATTACTCCTACAGCGATGGGGATCAGTGGTACCAGTGGTCGCCTGACGGGCAGTGGTTCGTAGTTGAGTACCTGAGCCCGACCCGATGGTCGGCCGAGGTGGGACTGGTGCCGACTTCGGGAAAAGGCGAAATCTTCAATCTGACCAAGAGCGGTTACGAAGACGTGCTGCCGCGGTGGCACAAGGATGGTGAGGTGGTCTACTGGCTCACCGATCGTCATGGTGAGCGCCAACAGGCGGGTTTGCCGGCCCAGTTCGACGTCTACGCGGCTTTCTTGACCACCGACGCATGGGACGCGTATCAACTCAGCGAGGTCGAGCTGGAGCAGAAAAAAGCCCGCGACGAAAAAGCTGAGAAAGAAAAGAAGGACGAAGAGTCAGGCGATGAAGACGCCGAGGACGAGGCCGAGGACGACGAAGAAATCGAACTCCCTGACCCGGTCGAGCTCGAGCTCGATGGTCTCGACGACCGCATCGTTCGCCTGAGCCTGCACTCGGCGGAGCTCTCCGATGCACTGCTCACGCCGGACGGTGAAAAGCTGCTCTACCTCGCCGAGTTCGAGAAGGGCTACGACCTCTGGGTGTACGAGCCGCGAAAGAAAGAGGTCAAGCTCCTGGCGAAGCTCAAGGCCAAAAGGGCCGGCGACCTGCTGGTGGACAAGGAAGGGAAGAAGGCCTGGGTTCTGGCGGATCGACGGATCAAGGCCATCGACCTCGGGGACGGGTCGGTCAAACCGGTGAAGCTCGAGGCCAAAATGCGGCTCGAGCCGGCGGCCGAGCGCGCCTATCTCTTCGAGCACGCCTGGCGGCAAACGGCGAAGAAGTTCTATACGAAGGACCTGCACGGCGTGGACTGGCAGCTGTACAAGGACGCTTACGCCCGGTTCCTTCCCCACATCGACAACAACCACGACTTCGCCGAGCTCTTGAGCGAACTGCAGGGCGAGCTCAACGCCTCGCACCTCGGCTGTTACCACAGACCCACTTCTCCCAGCGATGATGCGACCGCCACCCTGGCGTTCTTTCCCGACCCGAATCACGCAGGCGCTGGCATCAAGATCCTCGAGATCATGGACGGTGGTCCCTTCTCGAATACCGACACCAGAGTCGAAGACGGCGTCATCATCGAGACCATTGACGGCGTGACCATCGACGCAGGCATGAACTGGTATCCGCTGCTCAACCACAAGGCTGGGATCGTCACGCGTCTCGCGCTCCACGACCCGGTGAGCGACGAGCGTTGGCAGGAGACGGTGAAGCCCATCTCGCAGCGCGAGGAGTCCGAGCTGCTCTACCAGCGCTGGATGCGCTCGCGCCGCGCCGAGGTGGAAGGCCTCTCCGGGGGACGCCTGGGCTACGCCCACATCCGCACCATGTCCGACGGTCGCTACCGTGAGATCTTCGAGGAGATCTTCGGCCGTGCGGTGGACAAGGAGGCGATCGTTCTGGACACCCGGTTCAACAACGGCGGCAACCTGGTCGAGGCCCTCACCATCTTCCTCACCGGAGAGGTCTACGCGCGAGCCTATCCGAGAGGGCAAGAGATCGGGGTGGAGCCCTCCTACCGCTGGACGAAGCCCTCGATCGTGGTGATGAACGAAGGCAATTACTCCGACGCCCACTGCTTCCCGGCGGCCTACACCGCCCTTGGCATCGGCGCCATGGTGGGCATGCCGGTGCCGGGAACCTGTACTGCGGTGTGGTGGGAGACCCTGCAGGACTCGAGTCTCTTCTTCGGTATCCCGCAGGTGGGCTACATTGACAACGAAGGGGACATTCTCGAGAACAAGCACTTACCGCCGGATCATCTCATCGACAACGACCCGGCTCTCGAGGCCGCCGGCCGCGACGAGCAGCTGGAGAAGGCGGTGGAGGTACTGCTCTCGCAGCTGAATTAGCCGCTCACCAATGCCCAGCCTCGCTATACTGACGCCTGGAGAGTGTATCGGTTGTGGAGGGCATTTTGAGAC
>CAZCEX010000204.1:0-7553 GCA_964497785.1 uncultured Thermoanaerobaculia bacterium
TCATGCGACGCTGGGATGACCGTCCTACGGCATCCCAGAAGGCCGGGGCTGGGAAAAACGGCAGCGGCAGCGAACGATACATCGTGGGTGGGCTGCCGCTTCACCCCCCCAGAACCAACTCCCTCGCCGGATCGGTCACCGCGCCGATCTTGGCCGCGAAGGGCGTGCGTCTTTCGATGTCCTCGTCGGTGATGATGTGCACGTCGAGCAAACCACCGGTCTCGTAGCCGGTGCGCAGGTAGTTGACCTCGCCGAGACATAGGCTCCAGCCGTCGAACCATGCCGAGAGGTCTCGGCGCTGCGCCTCGTCGCCCACGAAGTGAACCACCAGATCGATGTCAGACCCCGGCCCTGCGTTGGCGTTCTTGGTCGACCCGATGAGATAGAGAGCCTTGACCCCGAATCTTTCACCGTCGAGCTCAGCCGCCAGACGTTCGGCCATACGAAGCCGCCACCGCCAGAAGTCCTCCGTCCTGCTGCCACCTACGTTTGACGTCATGGCTGCGGCATCGCCGGCGGTGGATGCGGCCGGGTCGACGAGAACCCCCACCGCCCGGTCGAGGTCAGCGTTCATCAGCACCCGCAAGACCTGACCCCTAGTCGCCGACGGAACCTCGATGACCCGCACGACGTCATCGAGCTCGGTATGCCCCGGCGCCATCTCGGCGAGAAGATTTGGGCATCCCATCAGAAACCGTCGATTGAGCCCGTTCTCGACCTCGTCGGGATAGAGCGGCAGGTAGCGGATTCGGGCCTCGACAAGGTCCTGAAAGAAATGTGTGCCGAAGCTCAGGTCGGGAACCGAGTTGCCGGTCCGGTGGGCGATCTCGACCAACAGGGATGTATTGTTGATGTCGGCGTAGGTCACCCTGACGCCGAGCTTGAGGTCGCCTCGACTTCCCCATCGCCCCGGCCCCATCAGGATGAACTGCCTCTTCGGCAAGCTCTTGTTGAGGTCGCCGACGGCCTGACCAACGGCGAGGAGCTCCGACCTGCTCTCGAGCCTTCGATACCCCTCGGGGTCCACGTAGACGATGTGCGTGATGTCGGGAACCGCTCCGTTGGAGACGTACCTCTCTGCCGCGAAGAGAATGTCCTCTACTGGCAGGTCCGCGGGAATCGGCATCGGGGCGTCTTCGGCGGCGGAACTCTGTGGTCGGCACTGCAGGAGGTACAGGTCCTCACCGTCGACAGCGAACTCGATGTCGATGGGGGTTTTGAAGCTCTCCTCCAAGGCCACAAGGATCTTGGCCAATCTCGGGATCAGTCTCGAGCTCTCGAATACGCCTCCGAAATCCGCGACGTAGTGCTCCTTCTCCGGGTTGGCCAACATGGGAACCGGACGGCGCAAAGCGTCCCCATCGATTAGGGAGAAAACCTGGGAGAATGCCGGGTACTCGGCGCCGACCTGCAGCAACAGCTCCCGGACCTGGACGGTTTCGAAGGTCCCTTCATTCACGTTGATGACGTCCATCGCCGAGGGTGAGTAGCGGATGATCTCGTCGATCGTCGTATTGACCCGCAGGTGGGGCTGTCGGGGCACGGCCAGTACCGGGTAGTCGTCGGTCACACGGTCGACCGCCCTCGTGCCGAGACCGGGCACCATGCGAATGAGCCCGTCCTCGCGGCGGATCCGGGGCGACCACCGGAACTCGTTGCGACTGAAGGCGACCCCGGCAAAGGACGGCAAGAAATAGTCTCCGACTCTCCTGCCGACGACCTCCTGGATCAGGATCGCCATCTCTTCGTCGAAATCGAGCAGACCGCGCTCGGCTCGGTATGCGATGGGATCCGGCCCGAAGACGGAGGCGTAGACCTCGGTGACGGCGTCGAGCAGCTTGGCGAGCCTCTGTTTCTTCGATCCCTGGTTGGCGAGGAAGAGGCTCTTGTACTTTCCCGAAAACGCACTTCCGAGGCGGTCTTCGAGAAGGCTCGAGGATCGTACGATGAGCGGGCCGTCCCCCATCTCGTCGAGCGCCACCGAAAGAGCGTTCGCCATGTTCGGGGGAAATCGCGAGTTCTTGAAAAGCTGCACGATATTGGGGTACTCGTGGCGAATCTGGCCGATGTCTCGGTACTTGTGTTGCAACACCTCTTCGAGGTCGTTGTGCTCGATGAACTGGTTGATCCACTCGGCGGGCAAGATGCGGCTTTGGGGCACCTTGAAGCGCCCGAGGTCCGGATCATCGCCAGCCCGGCGTCTGAGCGCCTGTTCGGCGAGGAAAAGGCCTGCACTCTTTCCTCCGAGCCGGCTGTGGCTGGTGCTCGCGAGCATGACGCTGGAAAGCAGGGAGATGAAATCCGACGGCTCGACGACGTTTCGGGCGATCCGCAGAAAACTCAGCTGGCTGGTCAGAAACCGCCGAACCAAGGTCACTCGAAGATCGTCGAGGGTTGCGCCGGAGAGCTCGGCGCCATCCGCCACGATATGGGTGAACCGTCTCAAACCATCCGCAATCTCGGCGACAGTGGCTCGTGGGTTGTTGAGCAACTTGGGGAAAAACGCCGCACGTTCCTCGATAAACCACTTCTGAATCAGCGTCAGAATCTCCTCGTCTGACAGGGCCCCGGCAGCGATCTCGAAGGGCTTTCCCGACAACAGGGGCGATTGGTCCACGGGCCGGATGGGCCCCGGAACGTTCGACTCCCCCGACATCGTCTCGGTCCCCTGATCCCCACTCGCCGGAGTCTGGAGCAGCTCGTGCGCGCCCTCTACTCCCACCCACACCAGATGGTTGACCATCTTGCGGGCAATGCGCAGGTAAAGTGCGCGGTCGGTTCTGCGCAGCAGGCGCATCGGATCACGCCATGAGGTCTCGGTGACGCCCCGCCTGTTTGCATCCTCCCAGCTGAGATGCGCCGCGTGCAGCTGATGAAAGAGGATCGAGTGCCCCAGGCGTTCGGCGATCGTCGAAATCAGCTTCCCCTCCTCCCTGAGGAATGGACCGGCGTCCTCCCGGGGGCGTTCTTCGAGATAACAGACCCTCACCTTGCCGACGACCTCATCCTGAACCACGATATCCGCCGACAGCTCCCACGCGGTAGTCTTGAAATCGGCGCAAGAGTAGACCTGGCCACGGTACTCGATACTCGCCGAGCAGACATCCGAGTGCTGCCACCCCGGTGGGATGGCCTCGACCACCCGGCGGAAGACCCTGTCGAGGGGGAGATCGGGCTGGCTCAACGCCTGCTCGACCTCGTACAGGCAGTTGAGCTCCTTGGCCCGTTCCTGCAACGAAGTCATTAACTTCTCGACCGGGCGATTCGTATCGGGTCCCATTGATCACCAGCTTTCGACTCACGCAGGATTCACTTCGTCAACCGCCGCGCAGGACCACGCCCCGCATGTGATGGCCGTCGACACGGACCTCGATCGGCTCGGAGGTGCACACGTGCCGCACCCTGCCCGGCGCCCCGACCCGCTCACAGCTACGCAGCCACTGCCAATCGATGGGCCACGGGCCGTCGTGCTCTACCGACAGATAAAGGATCTGAAATCCCAAGACGTTGTGGAAAAAATGTGAGCCCTGGCTGAGGTCGGTATTGACCTCGGGAAGGGTCGCTTCGACGATGACCTTGGCGCCCGAGATCTGACCCCAGGTCACGGGGATCCCGAGGCGGGCGTCGGACGTGCCCCAACGGCCGAACCCGATGAGGAGGTAGGGGCGACCCTTTGCCACCAAATCGCGATTGATGGACTCCAGCTCGGTGGCGACCTGGTGGGTCGTACTCGGGTCGAAGTCGTCGGGGTCGAGGAATACGATGTCCTTGATGCGGTTCTCGATCCCGTTGCCGAGTACGTGCGTCGACGCGATGACGGCCGTCGGGCCGTCGAGCAACTCTTCAGCAACCGCGACGTCTTCGGTCCCGACCCGCATCGGCCGCACCTGGAGGAATCCGACCTGCGCCGGCAGGCCGTGCTCCCGGTCGAGCCGCACTGCGAACTCGATCTCGACGTCACCCCCGACCGCGTCGCGGGAGGCTTGGAGAATATCCCGCAGCAGATCATTGAAAGGGATGAGGCGCGAGCCGACCAGCGGGGCGAAGGTGAGGGCGCGTGGACCCCTGCGGCCAAGTCCGGGATCAAGACGATCGGAGCCGGCGTCATAGGTCGACACCAACAGACGCAAAGCACCATCCTCCTCGGCATCACCAAGCTCGGCCTCGGTCATGTACTCGGTCTCGCGCATCGGGTCAGGCACCGGAGGTGGACCCATGTTGACCGACCAGAACCGGGTTTGGGTGTTCTTCAACAGATCGGATATCGAGTTGAAAGGAGGCGGGGCCTTCGGGAAAGCCGGCGAAAAGCCCCAGCTTCTGCCACCGTCGACGATCGTCCTGCCGAGGCCGAGCGCCAAATTGACGACTCCGTCGTTGGGTCGCGCTGCGCCCGTTGGATAGTAGTTGTAGGTCCGTCCGACCCCAGACACACAGGGATAGAAACGAGGTCCGGCTCGTTGACCCACAACCTCTTGCAGGATCACCGCCATCGCCTCATCCTCGATCGAGCGACCGGTGGCAGCCACCGCCGAGCGTGCGGAAGAGAAGAAAGTCGAGGCCCATACGAACCGGATGGCCTCCAGCAGTCGTTGAAATCTGTCGTCGACCGAGCGCTCGTTGTTGGGAATCATCTTGGTGGCATACACCCCGGCGAACGGGTGGTCGAGGTCGTCCTCCAGCCGGCTCGAGGACCTGACGGCGATCGGCGTGTCGACCTCTTCGATCAGGGCGCGCAGGTCGCCGATGATCTCCGGTGGTAGCTCGGCTCTCAAAAATGCCTGTGTCAAACGATCATCGGCGGGTTGAGTGCGAACGACTTTCCACAGCTCGTTGTCCGTCATGAAAAGATCAAAAACGCCCGATGCCAGGACGACCATGCGGGGCACGCTGACCTCGAAACCAGGGTACTCGTCGCGGTCGATTCGGGGGATGATCTCATCCTGAATAACCTGCAGGCCCGACGCCTTGCCACCGATGGCCCCCCCACCGATGCGGCTGATGACCGGGCCACTGCGGCCGGCGCCTCGCCGGAAGGCGGGAAGCTCCTTCACACCCAACCCCGGTCCGTTGTCACCGACACCACCCTGTCGATACCAACCACGAGGGCTGCGTCTCGCAGACTCAGACCCTTGCTCGCGGCGAGGTCAGCAATCTCCGTGTAGGCGGCGGTGAGCTGGATATCGAGGCGGGAGATCACTTCCGCGAGAGTCCATCGTGAGTTGGACGCCGCTTGTACCTGCTCGAAGTAGGAGCACAACACACCGCCGGCATTGGCAATCAGGTCCGGGATGAGGCGGATGCCACGCTCACTGAGAGCTGCCTCCGCACCCTCCGAGGTCGGCCCGTTGGCCCCCTCCACGATCAGCCGCACAGACCGGTTGACCCGCTCGATATTGCCGCGGTTGATTTGGTTCTCTATCGCTGCGGGAATGAGGATGTCGACGGGCTCGGCGAGCCAGTCGTCGCCGGCTTTCACTTCATAACCCGACTCCGCGGCGCGATCCCGGTCGATGTTGCCGAAGGTATCCGCCATCGTGAGCAGCTCCTCGCGGTCGATGCCTCCTTCGCGCACGAAGGTCGTCGGCGCCTGCGTGCGCTGATCGAGACATGAGACTGCGCGTACCGTTCCACCGATCCGGTTGAAGAGCTCGATCGCATGGCGGGCGACCAGGCCGAAGCCCTGCACCGACGCAACCGCGTTGTCGGGGGCGAGATCGATGTCCTTGAGGGCCTCACGCAGGGTGTAGACGAGACCGTATCCCGCTGCCAGCTCGCGCCCCCGGGACCCACCCGCGTGCACCGGCTTGCCGGTGATGGCGCCCGGACTGTGGCCGCCGAGGACCGTCTCAAACTCGTCGAGCATCCAGATCATGTGCCGGCCGTGAGTCATGATGTCGGGCGCGACGACGTCCCGATCCGGCCCGAGGTTGCCGAGTTGGCGTCGCACCCAACCCCGACAGAGGGCCTCCTGCTCCCACCTCGAAAGGTCGTGCGGGTCGCAGACGACACCCCCCATGCTCCCGCCCAAAGGTATGTCGATGATGGCCGTCTTCCAGGTCATCCACATAGCGAGGGCGCGCAGGGTGTCCGGTGTTTCTTGTGGATGGAACCGGACCCCCCCCCATGCAGGACCACGGGCGTCGTTGTGCACGATGCGATAGCCGTCAAAAACTCGAGTCCGACGGTCATCCATCCTGATCGGAATGGCAAATTGGTGTTCGTGCAGGGGCCGCCGAAGAAGGGACCGCACCGAGTCGTCGAGCCCCATGAGGTCGGCGATGCGGTCAAACTGGGCTTGCGCCGCGAGAAAGGGGTTGAAAGCAAGATCGCACATGGCCCGAGACCTCCAGGCGAGTCTCCTCGATGATACGCTAACCCTGCGTTCAGGCTTCCACCCAGAATCTCGCAGACGAGGAGGTGACCGGGGCGGGCGCCACGTCGAGGCGCAAACAGCCGGGAGGCTCAAAGGTGAACAAAGCAGGCGTCCTTCTCAAGCTCTTTGCAGCAGCGGCCATTGCCATGGTGCTGCTGCTCGCAACTGCGACGTGGTTCTTCTTCAAACGTCCCCTCACGCTCGATGCCGTTTTCAGCCGCTTCGCGCTCGGACAGGCGGGACTCACCAGGCGGCAACTGACAACCGTTTCCGGCAAGCTCACTCTGTTCGAAGGCGGACAAGGCCCGATCTTGATCCTGCTTCACGACGTTGGGGAGCAGGCCGGCGCCTGGGCGCGGATAGTGACGCCACTCGTCGAGGACTACCGGGTCGTGATTCCGGATCTCTCCGGACACGGTTCAAGCGATCCCGGTAACGGCCCCATCCCGTCTGGCCGGCTGGTCTCTGATTTTGCGGCGATGGTTGCCGACTGTTGCCCGGAGGAGGCAATCACCCTGGTAGGGCATGGCCTCGGCGCCTGGGTGGCTTTCCAGTACGCGGCCGACAAACCGGACCGCGTCAGCCTGCTGGTGGCGGTCAACGGGGGTCCACATGTGCCCAACGACACGCATGTCAACCTCTTCCCGAGCGATCGGGCGGAGGCACTCCAGATGATGGAGGACCTGATGGGAACGGAGGCGACGGCCCTTCCAGGGTATGTCCTCGACGATATCGTTCGCCAGGCCAACACCGGTCCCGCCTCCCGGATCGACTTCGCCCCGAAGCCCCCCACCCACGGGGGCCGTTCTGACGTAACCACCTTCCCCGTCACTCTGGTCTGGGGCGCCCGCGACGAGCTTTATGATCTGGCGTACGCCTCCCGAATGGGCGAGCTTTTCGGCGACATTTCGATCACTACGCTCGAAGAATGCGGCCACATGCCTCAGCGTGAGTGCCCGGTGGCGTTCGTCGAGGCCTTGACATCAGTGCTCGAGTCGACCGACGACTCCAGGTAAAGCCTCCGTTGCTTCGGAGAACGGCTCCGCGGCGTTGTAAGCCCTTCTTTAGGGCCAATGCGGAACAGGTTCCTAGGCCCAAACCAAGCGCTAGCGGTGGATGAGCTGCGCCAAGGTCTTGATGTTCTGACACTTCCGAAAAGCGCAGGAGTACCCGGAGGTAC
>CAZCEX010000205.1:0-7515 GCA_964497785.1 uncultured Thermoanaerobaculia bacterium
CCTCGGCATGTCGATGGCAGACCTCGACCGCCGCGCCGACGAGCTGCACGAGCTCAACCCCATGATGGGTCACCGCGGTGTGCGTCTCGGAGTCTCGTACCCGGAGATTTCCGAGCTTCAGTTCCGGGCTATCCTCGAATCCGCCGCCGAGCTGCGCGCCGACGGCGTCGAGGTCGATCCCGAGATCATGGTACCGGTCGTCGGCATGAAGAAGGAACTCGAAGCCCAGCTCGCGCTCGCCGAGAAGGTGCACGCCGAGGTCTGTGAGAAGTACGGCGTCAAGGAAATCGACTACCTCTACGGGACGATGATCGAGATCCCGCGCGCCTGCCTGACCGCCGACGAGATTGCCGAGACGGCTCAGTTCTTCAGCTTCGGCACCAACGACCTCACCCAGATGACCTTCGGATTCTCGCGTGACGACATCGGTGGTTTCTTGCCCGAGTACCTCGACCGCAAGATCCTCGCCGTCGACCCATTCCAGGTGCTCGACCGCGACTCCGTCGGACGCCTGGTCGAGATGGGAATCGAGAAGGGACGCACAACCAAGCCCGACCTCAAGGTCGGCATCTGCGGCGAGCACGGCGGTGAGCCGAACTCGGTCGAGTTCTGCCACAAGGCCGGCATGAACTACGTCAGCTGCAGCCCCTTCAGGGTACCGATTGCTCGCCTCTCGGCAGCGCAGGCACAGATTCAGTTCCCACGGGACTGAATCCGCCTTTTTCCGATACCACGAACCGCCCGCGCAGCTGCGCGGGCGGTTTTTCGTCCTGAGCGAGGGTAAGCCGTTGACTCAGGTTGATGACGATTATCCGGTTTGAGGCGAAATAGGCATTTGAACCGCGAAGACGCCAGGATCGCAAAGATCGCAAAGATCGCAAAGATCTGATTTTATGACTGTTCATGCCTTTTCTTTGCGTCCTTGGCGTCTTCGCGGTTCAAGAAATGGTCCCTCCTGTTACCACCGACCTGATGTGAGGGGACACCCTGGCCCCGCATACTGATAACGCGACCGCGATTCGCTCTCAGATCCCAAAATCGGATAGACTGCGCCAACCGGCCCAGCAACGATTTTTACCGCCGAGCCGGCTGGTCCCCGACCCGAAAATCTTGGAGATCCGCGATGAAAAAGACCATCTTCTCGGTTGCCCTCATTCTCATCTGCTGCACAGCCTTCGCTCGGATCGTGACACCGATCTATGACATCCAGTTTCCGGGGGGAGTATCACCCTACAACGGCCAGACCGTTGCCATCGAGGGCATCGTCTACGGGGTCTATCCTTCGGGATTCGCGATCGCCGACGCCGGCGGGGCCTGGCACGGAATCTACGTTTACAACTCGGGCTCGGGCTTTGCCATGCCTAGTGTCGGCGACCGGGTCAACGTCTCCGGCACCGTGATCGAGTACTACGAAATGACCGAGATTTCGCCGGTCACTGCACTGACCGTCATCAGCTCGGGCAATACGCCTTTCGCGCCGACGTTCGTCACAACGGCGGACGTGGCAACTGGGTCAGCGAACGCCGAACAGTACGAAGGGGTCCTGGTCGAGGTCCAGACGGCGGTCGTCACCAACCCTGACCTCGGCTACGGCGAGTGGGCGATCGACGACGGCAGTGGGGACACACGCGTCAACGACCTCGGCTCCTACACCTATACACCCGCAATCGGCGACCAGATCAACTTCGTGCGAGGAATGCTCAATTACAACTTCGACGACTACAAGATCGAGCCGCGGGACGACTCGGACATCTCGGCAACGCCTGGCGTGCCAATTCCCTTCTCGATCTTCGAAATCCAGGGCAGCGGCTTCGTCTCGCCGGTTGCCGGTGAGCTCGTGACCACCTCGGGCATCGTCACCGGCTTCTTCGAGGGCAACATTCCGGGCGGCGGAGCCTTCGAGGGAGTTTTCATCCAGGATGCCGCCGGCGACGGCAATACCTTTACGTCGGACGGCATTCTGGCGGTATTCGACAGTCTCTCCGGGATCACGATCGCATTCGGCGACCTGCTCGAGGTGACGGGAGGGGTCCGCGAGTACAGCGAGTACGACGGCGGCAGCTGCACCGAGGACTGTATGACGGTTGTGCTCACAAACGTCGGCGACGCAACGATTACCGGAACCGGCAGCGTCTCCGCCACGGTATTCACTCCACCAACCGACACCGACGACCAGTACGAATACCTCGAGGCCCTCGAAGGCATGCTCATCACCACAGACGGCGCCGCCACGGTGGTCGGACCCACCAGCTTCGGCGCGGTCTCTACGGTCGACGGCGACGAGGGTGTCGACCGCGTACTTCGCGGCTCCACTCAGCACGGCAAAGTCATCGCCTACCGGCACTACGAAAAATTCGGTGACATCGGTGGTCTCGACCCTGACAACCTCATCGTCGGCAGCACGGTGAACGCCGCTGAGGGTCCCCTCATGATGACCTACGGGGCCTACACCCTCGTGACCCAGGAGGGAATGCCCTGGACGACAGTGACCAGCGCACCACCACCGGCGGCTGCCCCCACCTGGGCGGCCCCGACCGACGGCCTCTTCACCGTCATGACGATGAATACCTACAACCTGGACGTCGGCGACACGACCAAGCTCGACAAGCTGGTCCCGATCGTCGTCGATGCCGGCTGCCCGACCTTCGTCGCCCTGCAGGAGGTCGACACCGCGAGCACAGTGGCCGGCCAGGAAGATGAGGTGCTTTCGGAGTTCGTGACCCGTCTCGCGAGCGCAGGCTGCACCTACAGTAGCGCCAACTCCCACCCCGACATGGGCGACCACGGAGTCGCAGTCCTGTGGCGGCCCGACCTCGTGACCAGCGCCTCGTGGACCGACGAATATCAGGGCTGTTCAACAGTCGGCAGTCAGTCGACTGTCAACTACGATGCCTTCTGCGACGAAGTCGCTGATCAGTACCCCCTGTTTTCTCGCCGTCCTGTGGTATTGACCGCCACGCTCGAAGCCACCTGCACCTCAAGCGCTGCAATCGAGGTCACGATCATCACAACCCACCTCAAGTCGCAGATCGGCGGCGGCGATGCCGACCAGCGGCGCCTTGAGCAAGCTCAGTTCATTGCCACCCTCACCGACACTCTTGTCGCCGGCGGCAGCACCCGCGTCATAGTCGCCGGTGACCTCAACGACTTCGAAGACGCCCCTCCCCTGCTCGCATTGACAGGCAGCGGCTTGCTCTCGACCTGGGATTTGATCCCGGCGGCGCAGCGATTCAGCTACAACTTCGGTGGCATGTCTCAGGCCCTGGACCACCAGCTCTACTCGCCAGCCTTGGCCGGGGGGCGTCTGCTCGGCGCCGACACGCTGGCGGTCAACGCCGATTTCCCATTCGAGCCCTATGGTGACGACGAAACAGTGCCATGGAGGGCGTCGGACCACGACCCGGTGGTCACCACCTTCCTCGCCTGCATCGACGACCCGTTGTTTGCCGACGGCTTCGAAGATGGGGACAGCTCTGCTTGGAGCAACACCTTCCCGTAGGGACATCAAAAACGGAGACCAGATGCTGAAGGAAGCCGACAAGCTCTTCGCCGAGGCGATCAGCCTCGTCATGGGCCTGCGCCGCGATGGCATCATCGAGGTCAAGGACGGCGAAGGCGTCTACCCGCAGCTGCCGCAGCGTCCTGAGAATTCGTTTGCACCAATAACCATGCGCCCCGCCGGAAAGCGGGGCGTTTTTCAATCTGTCTCAATCGGTCTGGCCTCGGCTATCCTCCGCGCAAGGGCCCGGGTGAGCGCGACCGCACCCCGTGAGTTGAGATGGGTGAAGTCTTCGAAATCGGCGTCTGAGAGACCGAGGCGACCATCACCAACATCAAACACCTCAACATCCTGTCGGCCAGAAAGCCCCGAAAGCACCGCATCGAAACGCTCCGTTTCTGAGGATCGAAACAGCTTTTTGTAGTCCAGAATCGCAGGGGGTGTCCACACCACGACTCGGCTCCCGCACTGGCCTGCCGACGCGAGCACCTTGTCGAGGGCCTTCATGGTGAAGCTGTCGAATACGAAGTCAGGAGACTCCACCGTTCTTTTTCCAATCGGCGTTCGGCGAAGATTGCGGGCTCGCTCCATGCTGGACCAATCCATCATCGTTTCCACCGTCTGGTGTATATCCGGGTAACTGTACGGGCTCCCGCCGCGGGATTGCCACAGAGCGAAGATTCCCTCCCACGGATCGGACCACGGCCGGTGGGAGACCCACAGGACCAGGTTGAGGTAACCGCGCAGCAGGCCCCATCCTGCAGCGTCAAAGGTTTCGGTGCTGCGGATTTCCGGCAAGGCAGCCACCGTATCGCTGAGGGAAGCGTGGTACTCGAGCACCGTATTCGGGAAACCACTTCCAGAATCAAGGGTACGCGGACCCAGCTCCAGCAGCACGATTGCGGGGCACCCGTTCGTTTCGATGGTATCGCGGAGCACGATCGCCGAATTCGTGATGCGGGCGCCGGCCATCGCGAGGTTGTAGACCGAAATCTCCATGCCGGTTGCCCGACGGTATTCCTCCTCGATAAGCCGTGGAATGACCCCCCCCACCGACCGCGAGCTGCCGAGCACTACAATATCCGCCGGCGTACCGGTGCGCGTATACGCGAAGACGCGCACTGAGGCCTCGTTGATCCCGGCCAACCAATACTTGAGCCCCAGTCGATCGGCGATTGGGTTTCCGATGAGCACCAGGATCGCGCTCAGGGCCAAGGTTCGAACGAACTTCACAGGCACCGTGGGCATCTCTCGCTCTCCTCAGAACTGAAAGTAGTAGAACGGGTTGGTACTCACATTGGCAAGCCTGAGTGCGATGAGCACCCCGACGACCACCAGTGCCTGTAGCACCGCTGGTGCAGCAACGAAACGGTCTTCGAGGCGCTGCTTGCCCTCCTCAGGAAAGAAATGGGTCACCGCTGCGAGCAGAAAAACCGCCAGCACGGGCCACGCCATCCTCTGGGCCCACAGGGTGGGCTCAGCAATCGCCCGAATGATCGAACCCACCTCAGCGAGGTCCGTCGCACGGAAGAGCACGCTCGCAATCGATGTCAGAAACAGGGTGAGACAGACCCGCGCCACTCTGCCACTGCTCAGGGGCTCGTCGTCCGTCTCGAATGGCGCCGGCTTCACCCAGAACCGTTCGATGCAGGCGACGAATCCGTAGTACGCCCCCCACAGCACGAAGGTCCAGCTCGCGCCGTGCCACAGACCGACGAGCAGGAAGGTGACCATGATGTTGAAAACGACCCTGGGCCCGCTCCCTCGAGATCCCCCGAGAGGAAAGAAGACATAGTCGCGGATCCACGAGCCCAACGTCATATGCCAACGGGACCAGTATTCGGCTACGCTCGCCGCCTTGTATGGAGAGCGAAAGTTCTTCGGCAGGTCAAAGCCGAGTATCCGGCCGCAGCCGATGGCGATATCGGAGTAACCGGAGAAATCACAGTAGATCTGGAGCTTGAACCCGACGACGCCGAGCACCACCCAGAATCCCCCGTAGGCGGCCGGGTCGGCAAATACAGGATCTACGAGAAACTGCCCGAGCACATCGGCGAAGACGACCTTTTTGACGAGGCCCTTGAGCACGAGGTAGAGCCCGGAGCTCGCCTGCTCTGCGCTCACCTGGGGTTCACGATCGAGCTGCGGCAGGAACTCTCGTGCCCTGACGATCGGCCCGGCGACGAGCTGCGGAAAAAAAGAGACGAACAGGGCAAATTTGAGCAGGCTCTTCGCCGGCGCCATCTGGCCACGGTAGATGTCCAGGGTATAGCTCAAGGTCTGAAAGGTGTAAAAGGAGATTCCGACAGGCAGAAGGACATCGAGGGTCGGCGCAGATACCGCGATGCCGATACTTGCGCAGAGAGCCTCGATGTTCTCGGTGAAGAAGTCGTAGTACTTAAAAACTGCCAACACACCGAGATTGCCGGCGAGGCTGAGCATGAGCAGCGCTTTCCGCCGCCCAGGGTTCGAAGAGCGGGCAATCGCCGCACCGACCCCGTAATCGAGCAGTGTTGAAAAGACGATCAGCCAGATGTACCACTGGTTCCAGGCCATGTAGAACACGTAGGATGCGACGAGTAACATCGCCTGGCGAAGGACCCACCGATGGCCGAGCACGGCCGACAGGAGCAGGACGCCAAGGAAAAACGCCAAGAACAGCGGGGTCTGAAAGAGCACTCAGGTCACCAGTTCAAGACCCTGAATAACGCCGTAACAGCTCGAGACCCACCGAGACACCGAGACGTCGCATGCGGTCCGCCGGCAGGGGAAAATGCACCACTCGCCGTACGGGATTCTCTCCGTCACCGACAACGACTGCCTCTAGTCCGGCCGGTCCGTCTACGGACGCCAGGGCAACACCGAGATCGGCAGAGAACCGCTTACGAATCTCCGACGCCTCACCTTCTAGGTCCCGACCCGGCTTCGCCGCCACCTCCGCGCCTTTGAGGACCTCATCCGCGCGCGCGGCATCAAGCAGCGTCGCCGTCAGGAGACCGCCGGTGAGTCGATCGTGGACCGCCAGGGAGAGGCCCTTCGCCGTCAACGCCTCGACCACCGTCTCTGCGTGGGTTTTCGAAACATCGCCCGTACCGGAGGCGTACACGTGACCACCGAGCCGATCCCGAGCGGCGCAGAGGACCGTATCCAGCGACGCCTCATCACCCCCTCGAAGCAGCAATCGAACATGGATCTCCGGAAAGGTCGCTCGGTACTGGAACTGGAGGTCCCCACGGGGCGCCGCAACCGACTCATCGCCCTCGAGGCGCTGAGCAACGTCGCTCTCACCGAGCCCGAAGATCTTCACCGTGGCGAACAGGGGCGGTGCCGCGTTGATCCGCTCGACGAGCTGCGGCAGCACGCTGTCCTCGAACATGCCCCGCAGCTCGTGGGGCACACCAGGCATGAAGAACAAAAGAGCGTCATCGCTCGTCATTGTGAACCCGAGCGCTGTACCGCGGGGGTTCGGCATCGGGGAACAGCCCTCCGGCAGATCGGCCTGCTTCAAGTTCGTGGGCGCCATCTCTCGACCTCGGGCGGTGAAGAACCGATCGAGGTGTTCGACGGCCGCCCCTACCCTCGTGAGTGGAACTCCGAAGGCCTGCGCGGCACATGCCGCCGTGAGGTCGTCCGAGGTCGGTCCGAGTCCGCCGGATACCAGCACCGCCGATCGCCGTTCGGCCAGCTCACGCAGCGCCGCAACCAGCTCCCGCCTGTCGTCGCCCACCGACCTGTGTTCGGCCACCACCAGCCCGTGGGTCGTCAATTGATCTGAAAGCCAGCCGGCGTTGCTGTCGACCAGCCGGCCTTCGACCAGCTCGTCGCCGACGGTGAGTATTGCAATTGAATCCATCAGCCCACCTCGCCGTGCGAGGATAGCCGAGAACCGGGCACGACATCACGGAGGCCGCCAATGACCAATCGCCAATTGCATGAAGCCAATCGCCTGTCGTGGAACCGGGCGACCAGGGCCCACAACAGCCACAAGGCAAACCAGGCCGCCTTCCTGCGGTCGG
>CAZCEX010000206.1:0-7515 GCA_964497785.1 uncultured Thermoanaerobaculia bacterium
AAAGGCAGTCGTGACAGAAGCGGCGGCGGCGGTGGTGGTGGCGGCGGCGGCGGTGGCGGTGGTGGCGGAGGAGGCGGCGGCGGTGGTCCCAAGAGCGGCTTGGCCGACGCCCACAGTGATGATCCTGTTCCGTCAGACTCGGATCAGTGGGGACTCGGTGACCCGATCCTGCGCGTGGGCTACGACGTTTTTCGATCGAGTACGAGGGCTCACCTCGTCAGCGTGTACGCAGTCGGCAAAGCACCAGTCGCGGACGAAGAGACCGGGTTCAGCACCGGCGAATGGGATGCAGGTGGGGGCATTGCGTGGAGGTATTCAGCGACCAAGGTCCGATTTCTGGCCGAAGCCACATACTGGCGTCTCGGACAACCGCCTGAGGTCATCCTTGTAAACCCCGTCATCTACCGGCTTGGGATAGGTCATTATTTTTCGCAAGGGAAGACCCTCGTCGAGGTCTCGGCGTTCGGTCGCACCGAGACGATCGCCGACGTCGGTGGGTCACATCTGATCGGATTGACTGTGGAGAGACGGCTCGGCCATCGAAAGCTTTTTTTTGCGACGGCTTCGGTGGGTTTGAGCGAGGGCGCGCCCGATGGGGTCCTGGTTGTCGGGATGCGGGTCGGGTTGTAGGAATACTCTACAGTCCACCGCCATGGCGCTGCCCCGCTCCACCACCACCCGAACCGGGCCGGGCGCCACCCTGGATCCCTCCACCCGCAGGACCTGAACCGTGTCCCGAAGACATTGCCGCCGGCATGCGCCCGCGATCCCAGTCATCGCCGTTCATGCTGTGTGGATACGCAGCCCCGGGAGGTTGACCTCGGGAGATGGAGCAGCTGGTTCCTGCCTCCAGCCTTACTGGAGGGCCGAGGCGATCGAGGTCGATGATCTCCACCTCGCCTTCGAAGACCACCACTGTGGTATCCCCCGACCTGTCAACCTTCACCCCGTAGTCTGTACCCCTGACGGTGAGTACTGCCGATGGCGTTGTCACGATCCGCTCGACGGAATTCTCGGCGCCGATCTTTTCGAAGATTGCACGCATTCTTCCCTTCTCGAGTTCGAGAAGGACGCCGGGACGATCCCCAGCAAGTCGTACGCGGGTGCGTGCTTCGAGTTGGAATCGAGCCTTTTTCGTTTCTTCCTGGACCACGGCACCGGAACGCCAGCCGGTACGGAGGACTGCACCCGTCTGTTCCACATCGCCAATCCGGAGCTTCGACTCCGGCTGAGGTTCTTCGCGCAAGAGTTTTCCTTTGACAGCGGTGATTTCGTAATCCAGGAGTTCCGGGCCATTGTCGCCGGGCGTCGCGGTGACCGCCGCGGCGAGGAGAACGATCATGGGTGTGACACGACCGGTTCGAATTTTGGAAACCATGATCAAACCTCCACGGTGTGGTTCATAGCAAGCAGCGTGCCACATCCGTTTTCCACAGGGAACCCGCAATTTCGATGATCCACCTGTTTCAGCGGGTCGAGGTGACCCAGATGGTGGGTCATGCGAACCCGCTGATTGGTCGCCGGCGCCTCATCAAAGGGCCGCCACGCTGGTATTGGTCTTGCTGTTGTCAAGTACGACTACCGCCGGGCAATCAGGCTTCGGCAGTTACAGAAAGGTGTCTGTCATGAAAAGTCGGGTTCAATTTCTGGTTTCCTTCGTCATTACCATGTTGGTACTTACAGCGGGATCAGCTTCGGCCCAGTCGAGGGGTCCAGCTGACGGAGCACCGGGCCGTCACTGGGGAACGGAGCGAACGAGTGCGGTCGCCGCTCTCGTCCCGTTTGGCACGGAAGGTTGGGGCAGGGTCATGGTCGTGGACCTGACCACCGAGGATGGTCTGGAGAGGATGGCCACGATACGTCTGCACGGGCTCGAACCAGAGGCTCAATATGCGGTCTACGTCGATGATGTGCTTTTGACGGAGATAGTCACCGACGCACAAGGTGATGGCTGGGCGCGGCTCGATGGCAGCAATCCCGTCTTCGGCCCTGTTCCTCAAGACGTGCCGCTCACCGGAGATCTCGTATCTGCCGAGGTCTTCGATGCCTCGCTGGCTCCGATTCTCGAAGGTGACTTCCAGGTTCTCGCCAATGGCGGGGGCTTCAGTTTTGGCGGTCTCGAATACATGGAGCGGATAGAACTCGAATCCGAGGCGCCCGCGGTGAACCGTGGTGTTGCTCGAGTTGCGCGTAGCCTGGAAGACGTGCAGTTTTTTGAAAGCCGCGCCTGTGGGTTGATTTCAGGGGATAGCTACAACGTCACCGTGAACGGGATCCTGGCCGGGGTGGTCACAGCCGATGCGGTAGGTCAGGGTTCTCTCCTGCTCACTACCGACAGCGCGGACAACCCTCTTCCCGCCGATCTGCAACCGATTGAGGGCCTTCGCCAAGTCGAGTGGACGACCGGGGCCGGTGATGTGGTCCTCTGGGGCATGTTCGCGGGTGAGAACATGGTCGGAAGCGGCGGCAACGGTGGTGGTGATGGCGACGACAACGGCCACAACGGCGACGACAACGGCGGCAATGGTGGCGACAATGGTGGCGACAATGGCGGCGACAATGGCGACGGCAATGGTGACGGCAACGGTGGTGGTGATGGCGACGACAACGGCGGCAATGGTGGCGGCAATGGCGGCGGCGAGGGAGGAGGGAACGGCGGTGGTGGTGACGGCAGCCCCTGATTGATCCATCTGGAAGTTACCGATGAGGGCTCCTTTTGGAGCCCTCTCTTTCTCCTTCGTGGGATATCGGCTAGGCTGGGTCGAATGGAATTCACTGCCAAAACTCTGGGCCGCCGTGAGATAGGGATCGCCGTCGCGGCGAGCCTTGCGGTCGGCCTGCTGTGGGTGCTCGGCTGGGCGACGGCGTTGGAAAGGCCAGGATGGGATCTGCTCATGCGGGTCCCGAGGCCCGGAAGCACTCCCGACGCGGGCATGGCTGCCGTTGTTGTGGACGACGCATCTGTCGCCGAATACGGATCGCTTCCATGGCCGCGGTCAAGGCTCGCTTCCGTGGTTCATCGAATCCGTGCTGCCGGCGCCCGGGCAGTCGTCGTCGACATACTGTTGGCCGAGAAATCGGATGCGATCCAGGACGCCGAGCTGACCGCGGCTCTCTCTGCCGGCCCTGTTGCCGCGGCTGCGGTACTTTCGTCAGACGGTAGCTGGATATTGCCCGCCGAAGAATTCGGTGGAGTCGAGATCGCGGCCCACGCTCACGCCGATGTGGCGAGCGATGGAGTGCTGCGAGGTGTCTCGAGCACGAAGCAGGCCAACGGTCTATCCCTACCGGCTCTGTCGTTGGCTGCTGCTCGCCTCGCTGGCTGGGAGGGCGCGGTCCAACCCGGCGAGTTCCTGCTTTCCGACTACCGCACACCCCCGGATTCGATTCCCAGTTTGAACGCCGTCGATGTACTCATGGCACGCGATGAGACAGCACTCTTGAAATCACGTGTTGTATTTCTGGGTGTATCCGCTTCTGGAGTTGGGGATCAGTTTTTCGTACCCGTTGGCGCCCGAAATCGGCCGATCCCTGGGGTCCTGGTGCACGCCTCTTTCGCGTCGTCGATCACCAGAGGGGGCATGCTGAGTGTGATGCCGGCGTGGGCATTGGTGATCGGGTTTTTTGTAATCGCAATCGCGATGCAGTTAGTGCGGTCTCGGGCGGGGAGTCTTCGACTGTCAAGCCTGCTGGCGGTCGTGATGGCGGTTCCGGTTGTCGCTCTGCTGTCGTTGTGGGTCGGTGGGATCCTGTTACCCAGCATCGGTCTACTCAGCACGGCTGTGGTTTCCGTGGTTTTCCGCGAGGTGATCGAATCCCGTGGCGCACGCCGGGAGACTGACATGATTCTGCAATCACTGGTCGATCTGGAGGCTGCGGGAGAGGCGTCTGAAAAGGCTCACGGCGTGCAGGAGCGACTCCGGCGTGCCCAGCTGCTCCAGGAGAAGCTGATTTGTGACCGCAACCTTCGAAGGACTCTCCTCGAGGGTCTGGCCGAGGGGGTGGTGCTGTGGGATGAAAACGGTACGCCCCTCCTCCACAACGCCGCGATCGAGGAATTGTGGGGCCATGTGCCGGATTACGGTGAGGTGGTTGAAGACACTGGTTGCGATTCCGGCGAACCGGATGGAAACCTCGTAGTCGTCCGTTTCGGGCGCGCGGTCGAGGTATTTCATCGGTCCGTCGGCGAAGGGCGCTTGGCGCTGATGCGCGATGTAAGCGAGCGCCGCGAACTCGAGCGTCACCGGCGCGACATGCAACGGCTCGTATCGCATGAGCTCAAGACTCCGCTGGCTTCGATCGCTGGCTTCGGGGCCATGCTCGAGCGCTATTCCCTCACCGACGAGGAGTTGGCCCGAACGGCCGGGATGATCCGCGGGGAAGCGGAGAGGCTCGGCGAGATGGTGAAGCGATTCCTCGACCTCGAACGGCTCGGTTCCGGTCATTGGGAGCAGCAAACTGCCGACGTTGATCTGTCGGAGCTGATCACGAAGCGTTGTGGGGTCTTGGCAGCGTCCGCTGATCGCAAGAATATCGGCATCGTCGTGCGTGCATCCGTTCCTGCATGGCTGATGGGGGTAGGGCAACTCCTGGAGCAACTGGTCGACAATCTGGTTGGCAACGCCGTCAAGTACTGTCCCGAGGGCTCAAAGGTGACAGTCGAGGTTCGAGCAGTTGGGAATACCACGGTTCTCGAGGTCGCCGACAATGGGCCGGGAATTCCCAAGGACGCAATCGACCATATTTTTGAACGCTTTTATCGAGGGCCGGATATATCGGTTCCTGGCACCGGTCTCGGTCTCGCTCTGGTCAAGGAGGTTGCTGTTTTTCACGGCGCCGATGTGACAGTCACCAGTGAGATGGGTCGCGGGTCCAGTTTCGCGGTAGTCTTCCCCCGGCAGGAGGAGTGAGAATGGCAGCACGAATCCTCGTAGTGGACGACGACCCCGCACTGCTGGAGATGATGAGTCTGACCTTGCGCAAGGAGGGCTTTGCAGTACGGTCGGCAATGAGCGCTGACGGGGCGCGCGTCGAGCTGGCCGAGCAAACCTTCGACCTCGTCGTCAGCGACATCTATCTCGGTGACGGCACGGCCATCGATCTCCTGGAGGATATTCGAATCCACCAGCCGGATACTGCTGTCATCCTGGTCACGGCTCAGGGTACGGTGGAGACGGCCGCGGCTGCTGCCTCTGCGGGCGTATTCGACTACCTGGCCAAGCCTTTTCAGATCGATCAACTGGTCGAGCGAGTTCGGATTGCCACCAGCGGGTGTGTGGAATCGACCGAAAGGGTCGAGTCCGGGCCGGAAACCATGATCATCGGCAACCATCCAGGCATCGTCGAGGTCTACAAAGCCGTGGCTCGGATCTCGGCGCTACCGGTTCCGATCTTGATCCGCGGTGAGACCGGCACCGGCAAAGAACTGGTTGCGAGGGCGCTCCATCGCTACGGTCCTTTTCCCGAAGGACCATTCGTGGCCATCAACTGCGGCGCCATTCCCGAGGGTCTGCTCGAGAGTGAGCTTTTCGGTCACCAACGAGGCGCCTTCACCGGCGCCGTCAGGGATCAACTTGGGGCCATTGAGTCCGCGCGCCGCGGAACCATTTTCCTCGACGAAGTGGGAGAGCTTCCGCCGATACTTCAGGTCAAACTCCTGCGGTTTTTTCAGGAGGGGGAGGTCCGGCCTCTCGGCTCCGACGCATCAATATTGGTGCCGGTGCGGGTGGTTGCAGCGACACACCGCGATCTTGGACGAATACTCGAAGATGGAGGCATTCGAGAGGATTTCTACTACCGGCTTGCGGCTTATGAAATCGTGATCCCGCCGCTGAGGGAGAGGCTCAGCGACATCCCGCTCCTTGTCGAACACTTTCGCCGCGACCTCGTGGCCCGAATGGGACTGGCCGAGTTTGCGGGGCTCAGCTCAGCCGCGGCCGACGTGCTCCGGAATCACCCCTGGCCAGGCAATGTGCGGGAACTCGAAAACCTTGTTCAGCGTGCCATGGTCGACCTGGGGACTCTGGCCGACTCGGTGGGGCTACGACAATTGCTCCACTCCTCTGGTCGACACGGTGAGGAAGACAAAATTCGTCCCGGAATCGGGGACGATCTCACCCTGGCTGAACTTGAACGCCTGCACATCAGAGCCATCCTGAAGCGTTGTGCAGGCAACAAGAGCCGCGCCGCGCGAATCCTCGGCATCGAACGAAAGTCTCTGTATCGCAAGGCGAAAAGACTTGGAGTCATCTTCGACAGCAACGAAGAATAGGCGGTTTGAATACGCCGGCGGGTGCGCGGCTGCCTGGGTGTCAGGCCGCTCGGCCGTTGTTGCTTTTCCTGCGGCGGCGGGGCCGGGGCCGGTTTGGGCCTCCGGGATCATTGGCCCTGCGGCTGGGCTGCGCTGAGCCGCGTGCGGCTTCCCGCTGGGCCTTGAGCTCGGCCTTTGCGCGTGACCGCGCACGTTCTTCGGCCTTGCGGGCGCGGATGGCGGCGATACGTTCGCCGATGGGGATCTCGAGGCGTCCATCGGGCTGCGCCGCGTAATCGAAGCCTTGCAGCCGTCGTCGTTCCAGCTTGTGGCCTACGGCGCGTTCAATGGCCGCGATCTCACGGCTGTCCGCGGGGGAGGCGAGGGTCAGGGCGTCCCCCGTGAGGCTGGCGCGGGCGGTGCGACCGACCCGGTGGATGTAGTCCTCCGGTTGGCCCGGAACGTCGAAGTTGATGACGTGGGGGAGGGCCTCGACGTCGATGCCTCGGGCTGCGATGTCGGTAGCCACGAGAATCCGGGTCGTGCCATTTTTGAAACCGGCGAGCGCGGCTTCGCGCTGCGGTTGGCTGCGGTTGCCGTGGATGCGATCACACGCGACACCGGCGTTAACCAGGTAGTCGGCGAGGCGGTTGGCCCTGTGCTTTGTTCTAGTGAAGACGAGAGCAGTTTCGACCTTGCCCGCGCGGATTATCTCCAAAAGGAGCTTGGGTTTGAGCTTCTCTGGAACCGGCAATATCGCTTGGGTGATGCCGGTCGCAGGCGCTGATCGGCGTTCAACGTCGAGGCGCACTGGGTCGTTGAGCAGGTTGCGGCTGAGATTGACGATCGGCTGCGGCATGGTTGCGGAGAACAGCATGGTCTGACGAACGTCGGGAAGCTGGGACAGTATTCGTTTGACGTCGGGCAGGAAACCCATGTCGAGCATGCGATCGGCCTCGTCGATCACGAGGTACTCGAGCTGGTCGAAGCGGGTCCAGGGGTGTTGCATGAGGTCGAGCAGTCGGCCTGGGGTGGCGATCACGACGTTGACACCGGCGCGCAGCGCACGCTCTTGAGGTGCCGGCTTGACGCCGCCGAAGACCGTCGCCGCCGTAATCGGTGTGTGGCGCGCCATCGCCTCGAGGTGCTCGTGAATCTGGGCCGCAAGTTCGCGGGTCGGTGTCAGTACAAGGGCCCGAGTTCCCCGGCCTGGTCGGCCCAGGAGACGCTGCAGGATCGGCAGTACGAAGGCCGCGGTCTTGCCG
>CAZCEX010000207.1:0-7449 GCA_964497785.1 uncultured Thermoanaerobaculia bacterium
CGTAAGCGAATCAACCTGGATTTCGTCACCGTGGTTGATTCCATCGATGTTGAAACAAAATCCGAACCGGGCACACAACCGATTCCACAGGGCGGTCAGGTGCAATCGACGTCTGTGTTAGTCTCCGGTATCACGAGGCAAATGACCGACTTTCCCGCCGCAAGTACCGCACACCCACACCGTCAATGGCGCCAGTGCATGGTCTCCATCCTCCTGATGTCCCTGCTCCTGTGCGCCGCGTGTGCGCGCAACCCCCGACCGCCCGGAGCCAGCCTGGTGCTGATCACCGTCGATACCCTGCGCGCCGACCATCTCGGTTGTTATGGATACGCTCGCGACACCTCCCCGAACATCGACCGACTGGCTGCCAAAAGCATGATTTTTGAGCACGCCGTGGCTCAATGGCCAAAGACGACCCCGAGCTTCGTTTCGGTGCTGACCGGCACCTATGGCGTCAGCAACGGTGTGGTGCGATCGTGCAACCAGCGCACGCCCGAACACCTCGATCAGATGGCCGAGCTCCTTCAGAGTCAGGGCTTCGCGACGGCTGCCGTCGTGAGCAATCGATTCCTGGGCTCGCTTTACAGCTTCGATCGGGGTTTCGAGCACTTCGTCGAGGCCTGGGAAACGGGCAGCGACAACGCGGACAACGTCACTGATGCGGCACTCGCCTGGTTGGGAGATGCCGACACCGAGCAGCCATTCTTCCTGTGGCTTCACTACATCGACCCCCATGCCCCGTACGCGCCACCCGAGTCTCTGAGTGAGTTCTTCGTAGGTGACGGCGAGTATCGGACCGGCGCGACCGTCAGCTTCTCGGACGGCGACGAAGACATTGGTGTCGTTCCGACGCACGCCCAGATTGAACAGCAGTACGAGCTCGCTGACTACGTGGCCCGGTACGACGCCGAGATCCGGTTCGTCGACACCCAGGTCTCACGGGTTCTCGACGCCCTCGAGACTCAGTCACTCTCGTCGAGTACCATGGTCGTATTCACCGCCGACCATGGAGAGAGCCTCGGTGATCACGACTATTTCTTCGAGCACGGTCGCCTTCCATACGACGCCTGTCTCCGGGTGCCACTGATGATCAGGGTCCCGTGGCTCGAGCACCGCGGACGTGCGGTCGGCACACCGGTCGAGCTGCTCAACCTCCTGCCCACCATTCTCGACACCTTCGATCTTCCCGCCAGCGAGCAGGCTCAGGGTGTATCCATGCTCCCCCTGATCGAAGGCAAGCCGCAGGAGCTTCCGGCCCATGTGTTCGCGGAAGCCGGGTACGCCGAAGACTGGCAGCGCATCGTGCGTGAGGGACGGTGGAAGCTCATCTCCGTACCGGACGAGAACGACCGGGCGATCATGTCCGGCTCCCGATTCGAGCTCTATGACCTCGAGAACGACCCCAACGAGCTCCACAACCGAGCGCGCGAAATGCCCAACATCGTAGAGCGTCTCTCGAGCCGGTTGACGCAGTGGATCGAAGAGACCCCGCGGGCAGATCTGCCGGCGCCCCCACCGGTCGCGCTCGACGCAGAGACAGAAGGAGCGCTGCGTACACTTGGCTATCTGGACTGACAGAAACCCCCTGTAGGCGTATTTTCAACGGCGGTCGAGTAACCGCCGCACCCTCGATGGCCAACCACCTATCAGCCGTACCGGCCATTGGAGGACACCATGAAAAGTCGAGCTACCTTGAATATCCTGCCAGCGTTGATCTTGGGAACCATGCTCCCGACCGCATGGGCACAGCGCGGCGTTGGACCGGGCGACCAGGCGCCGATGCTGGTATCAGTCGACCAAAACATGCGCCGCATCGACATGTCGGACATGATCGACGGCACCCCGCTCGTTTTGCTGTACGGCTCGGCCACCTGACAGCCGTCGTTCTTGAACCTCCAGGTCATGGAGGGGCTGCGGCAGCGCTACGAGGGCCAGGTTCGATTCCTCTACGCCTACATCTTCGAGGCCCATCCCGACCCGGAGTTTGCCCCGTGCGGGCCGACCGAAGACCTGGGGTGGAACCATCCGTCGGCAAATACCCGCACCATGCAGGAAAGAGCCCAGCGCACACGATGGCTGTCGGCAGACTTTGACCTCAATTTCCCGTGGATCATCAACCCCATGAATGACTTTTTCCGGGCGAGTTACGGCGGCAGCTCGTTCTATTCCGGCTGGGTGATCGACTGCGACGGCACGGTGCGAGTTGCGGAGCGTTGGGGCTGGGCCACTTCCTCGACCCAGTGGTGCGGTCTGCCCCTGGCCTCCGCTACCGACCTCACAACGGTCCTCGACACCTATCTCGCCCACCCGCCGCCGTGCTACCGGGGCGTCGTCCGGCAGACGGTCTTCACTTCCGTTGTTCCGGCCGTGACCCACGACGTCGGGGTCAACCAAACCCGGTGGGAAACTGATCTGTCAATCGCGAACCCGGGCAGCGATGCAACCTCGGTCACGCTCGACCTGAGAATGTCCGGACAATCACCGCCCAAGTTGAGTGTCAATCTGGTGCTCGGCGCCGGCGAGGCCGTCGAGCTTCGTGACGTGGTCGGCACGACCTTCGAGACGTCGGGCTCCGGGGCCTTGTGGCTCTCCTCCGACCATCCGGTCATCGCGGTCGGCCGGGTCTTCAACCGCTCACCCGAAGGAAGCTACGGTCAGTTCGTTCGCGCAATCCCAATCTCTCAGTCCATTGCCGGACCTGTGGCCGGCCACCTCCTGATGCTCGAGGAGAGCACCTCCGCACGAACCAACCTCGGCATGGTCAATATCGGCGACCAGCCGGTCGAGGCCGAAGTATGGGTCCTCGACAGCGACGGCGCCGAGATCGGCCGTCGCACCTTTGACCTCGCGCCCTACGAGTGGCGGCAGGTCAACCAGGTACTGCGACACTTCACCACCGACGAGTTGGAGGGCGCCAGAGCTGCGATCAGGTGCCCCACCCCGGGCGGCGCCGTACTCGCATACGCCTCAGTCGTCGACAACACATCCGGTGACCCCACCTTCATCGAACCTCGACTGAACACCTACGCCGTCGATATGGTTCTGGCCGGCACGGCGAGCCGCCCCGGTGCCAACAACACCCTCTGGCGCACCGATCTCAGCCTGGTGAATCTATTCGTCGCCCCTGCCGTGGCGACCCTGGAGCTGCGAACCCTGAATGGAAACCGGGCCGGCCAGGAGAAGGTGGAGATCAGCCTCGAGCCAGGTGCCACCGTTGTGCTCCGCGACGTTGTTGCCGAGTTCTTTGCATCCGATCGAGCGGGCACGGTCACCGTAAGCGGCACCGAGGGTCTGTCGGCGATCGGCCGGACCTTCAACGACGCCGAAGATGCCGGGACATTCGGTCAGCTGGTACCGGGAATCGACGTCACGGGAGACCGTGTGCTGCGCCCAGGCATGACCGGCCACCTGGCTCAGCTCGAAGAAAGCGATTCCGAAGGCCGGCGTACCAACCTCGGACTGGTCAATCTGAGCGACGAGCAGACCAGGGTTCGGACCATCTTTTTCGACGACAGCGGCAACCTCCTGGGGAGCCTTGTATTCCAGCTCGAGCCCAACCAGTCGATTCAGGTCAACCGCATACTGCGAGAGGTCACCATCGACGAGGTACGAAACGCCAGAGCCGAGATCGTGATCGAAGGGAGCACCGGACGAGTGGCTGTGTACGCCTCGTCAGTGGACAATCGCACCGGCGATCCGGTGATGCAACTAGCCCAGCCTTGACCCGCATCACAGGGCTTACTACGCCAGGGAGTATCCTGTTCGGGGAGGCCCGATGACCTGGACCGACTGGAAACCGCCACAGAGCTGGAAAATTGTGACCACCATCGACGCCCACACGGCTGGGGAGCCTTTCAGGGTGATCACCTCGGGTTATCCCGAGCTGGCGGGCCGGACCATGCTCGAGCGGCGCCGACATGCCCGCGAGTACCACGATCATCTGCGCACGGCTTTGATGTGGGAGCCGCGCGGCCACGCCGACATGTACGGCTGCATCGTCACCCCACCGGTCACACCCGGCGCCGATTTCGGCGTGCTCTTCCTGCACAACGAGGGTTACTCCTCGATGTGCGGCCACGGCATCATCGCCTTGGCGACCGTGGCTTTAGAAACCGGGATGGTCGAAAAATCGGCCCCGGAGACCCGGCTCGGGATCGACACCCCCGCCGGCCTGATCACCGCCTGGGCAGAGATTAAAAATGGGCGTGTGCAAGGCGTGCGGTTCCACAACGTGCCCTCCTTCGTGCTCGGCCTCGATGAGCGGGTGGAGGTTCCAGGGCTCGGCAGTGTGCGCTACGACCTCGCCTACGGAGGCGCGTTCTACGCCTATGTACAGGCCCGCGATGTCGGCCTGACATGCGGACCGCAGGATTTCCGCCAGCTCATCGAGCACGGCATCAAGATCAAGCACGCAGTGATGGCAGCGCGCACGATCGAGCACCCCTTCGAGGTGGACCTGAGCTTTCTCTACGGGGTCGTTTTCATCGAGCCGTCGGAAAACGAAGGCGTGCACAGTCGCAACGTCTGCATCTTCGCCAACGGCGAGGTCGACCGCTCCCCCACCGGCACAAGCGTCAGCGCCCGCCTGGCGATCCATAACGCAAGAGGCGAAATCGGTGTCGACGAGCCGGTCGTAATCGAGAGCCTGATCGGCAGCCGTTTCACGGGACGGGTGGTCGAAGAAACAGAGTTCGGACCCCACCGGGCAATCATCCCCGAGATCGAGGGCCGGGCTCACATCACCGGCCGCCACGAGTTCGTGCTCGATCCTGGCGACAATCTCTCACATGGCTTCATCCTGCGATAAGAAACTGGAGAAACAACGATGAAAAGATTCTGCTCCCTCGTGCTGGCGGTATTCGCGGCGACCGTCGTTCTCGCCGACGCCGTTCTCGCGTGCACAGTAATCGCCGTCGGCAAAGACGCTTCCGTCGACGGTTCGGTCATCGTCTCCCACAGCGACGCCGGGCTCAACTCGCGCATCCACGTCGTGCACGGTCGCACCCATACAGCGGGCGAAACCGCGCCGGTCCACTGGGGCATTCAGGACCCCACCCGTCCGCTCGGCGACTTCGGTGAGGTGCTCGGCACGATTCCCCAAGTCGCACGGACCTTCACCTACTTCCACTCAGCCTACTCGCAGATGAATGAGCATCAGCTCGCAATTGCGGAGAGCACGACGAGCCAGCGTGACGAGCTCGTCGTCGAGCTCGGGCAGGGTGAGCAAATCATGACGATCGAGCAGGCCCAGATCTTCGCCCTGCAGCGCTGCCGAACGGCGAGAGAGGCCGTTCATCTGATCGGCGAGCTCATGGAGACATACGGCTTCTTGTCCTCTTCGGGCGACGGCTCGGAGTCGTTGGCGATCGCTGACCCCAAGGATATCTGGATCTTCGAGGTCTTCGGCGTCGGACCCGGCTGGTCGCGGTCGGACGGAAGACCCGGCGCAGTCTGGGCGGCGCAACGGCTGCCGGACAACCACGTCTCCATGATCCCCAACTGGAGCGTCATCAAAGAGATCGATCCTGAAGATACGAACAACTTCATGGCCTGTTCGCGATACAAGCAAGAGGCTGTTGATCGCGGTTGGTACGACCCCGAGAGCGGTCGCCCCTTCATCTGGCAGGAGGCCTACGCACCGGTACCCGTCGAGTTCGCCACCAGCCGCTTCTGGCTCTTCTATTCGACCTGGGCGCCGAGCTACGCCGAGTGGCCGGACCGATCGGTCACCGACGACCCCTACAAGACTCTCAACCAATACTTCCAGCTCGTGGAGCCGCTCTCCATGTACCCGTTCTCGGTTGCGCCCGAAGAGAAGATATCGGTGCGGGATGTCATCAACTTCCAGCGCTCCACCTTCGAAGGCACGATCTACGACATCACCGCACAACCACATTGGTTGGTGCCCGGCGAGGACGGCGCCTTCGTAAAAAGTCCCCTGGCAACGCCCTTTCCCTCGAGCGATCTGCGCCGACTGCTCAAGCTCACGAATCGCCGTCCGGTGGCCCGCCACCGCGGCCACTACGGCATGGTCACCCAGCTGCGCAGTTGGCTTCCCGACCCGATCGGCGGCGTCTACTGGGTCTACCTGGACAACCCGGCGTTCAGCCCCTACGTGCCGATCTACGCCGGCGTTCAGGAGACCGCCGAGTGCTACCAGGTCTATGACCCCGAGAGCTACAGCGACGGCTCGGCACGCTGGACCATCGACTTTGTCGACAACCTGGCCAACCTCAGATATCAGGACGCCATCGTCGATGTTCGTGAAGTCCGAGGTCCTTTCGAGGAACGTCTCTTCAATGACCAGGAGAAGATCGAGGGGGAGGCACTCCGTCTGCTCGCAGAATCGCCCGAGACTGCGAAGGACTACCTGACAACCTATACACAGATGATCATGAACGAGGTGCCCCAGATGTTCATCACTCTCCGCGAGCGCCTCATGGTCAAGTATTCGAACAACCGGGAGTGAAGTGGCACGCCTAGGAGCGCGTAGGGCATAGGCCAAACGGTGGAGTTGCTTGAGCGACGTTGGTGCCTCTGCCCTACGCGCTCCTCTGGATGCGCTACGCGCATCTCGGAACGCGGAGTTCATTTTCTCCCAAGTTTGAAAAGGTGGACTTGAGGAGCCTTCACGGCGTTCCCACCCTAGCCTCATCTCGGGTTTGCCCACTTTGGGGGAAGGTCTATGCCCTACACGCTCCTGGCACGGAGCCGACCAAGGGCATGACGAATCTACCTGGTAGGATAGATGGATGACAAACAGCGCTCGAACTGGGCTCATTCTCGGCCTTTTGCTCGCGGCGAACTTTGCCGTTCCGACAATGGCAGCTGACAGTTTCTCGGTGAACAAGAATGTCGACCGGTACGCAGCCGACCCCTCGGACCTGCTCACCTACTCGATCACTGTCGCCAACGCCGGCTTCACCGCCGTAACAATCGGGCTGTTCAGCGACGAGTTTCCGGACGAGGTCACCGGATGCACCTGGACCTGCTCGACGGCGGGCGGTGGTTGGTGTGAGCACGCCGGCGGCTCCGGAGATGTCGAACAGTTGCTGTCGGTGCCGGTCGGTTCGACGGCGACCGTCGTAGCCACCTGCACCTTCGTCCCGTACCCCGGGCACGAGTGCGCCGTCAACATTGCGGAATTCTTCACGATGGATCCGGACACGTTCAACCGGGACACCGCCACCACCTGTGAAATGTGGGTCGTCATCTTGTTCGACGGCTTCGAGTCCGGAAACACCTCGAGCTGGTCAGAGACCGTCCCGTAACATCGTGCTCATCCGACGATCACCTTCATGATCGCCGAATAGAGATAGGCGGTCTCGGCGGTGTCGAGATTGCCTGCAAAGGTGACCGACGCACGATCGCTGCGCGCGAGTATCGCCAGCCGGCCCGGCGCGAGGGTTCCGAGAGTCTTGACGACCCCGGCAATTGCCGGAGGGATCG
>CAZCEX010000208.1:0-7438 GCA_964497785.1 uncultured Thermoanaerobaculia bacterium
TCCATCGGGAGCCGCCCGTTTTGACGATGGCAACGCCGAGTGTTCGTTCCGGGACGTGGCGAATAATGCATTTTGTTGTAGGGTGTGGGTTGTTTACCGGAAATCAACCCGGGCCGCGGGTGCTGTGGAGCGAACTGACGATGAAGAAAGACGAAATAAAACGGCTGATTGTCTGGCTCCAGACCAGGGTGAACCTCGCCAAGGGCGGGGATGGGATCACGATCATTTTTGACGAACCCGGGGCTGGCGATTTCCCGAGTCAGGGGTTCGATGCGGAGGTGATCGGCCTGACACTCGAGCGGGACTGGTGGGCCGAAATGGCCACGGACATCGTCGAGACCCCTGAGTTTGCAGAGCCTGACGAGTCCGCTGAGCAGGTTCTAAGCTATGCCCGGGACGTGGTTTCCGAGTACGTTCGCAAACGGCTCGGCTCCTGATAGACCAGGTGCCGAGCACCTGTGTGGAGGTGCGGTGGTTTCCAACAAAACATCCCTTGACGCCTTGCGGATCGATCGCGAAAAACGATCGCGGTCGAGCAACCCGTGGTGGCTGTTGGCCGTTGTGATCCTGATAACAGTTGCATTGGTCGTCGGCTGGCTGGCATTGCGTCCCCGCGCCACGATCGTGCGCACGGCCCAAGCCGCCGAGACCGTGATCGGCGGCAGCTCGACCGTGCTCAACGCATCCGGCTACGTCACCGCCCGTCGCAGGGCGACGGTTTCATCCAAGGTCACGGGCAAGGTGGTTGAGGTGCTCATCGAAGAGGGCATGCTCGTCTCCGAGGGGCAGGTCCTGGCGCGCCTCGATGCCTCGAACGTGACAGTGTCCCTCGAATTGGCTGAGGCGAAAGTCGTAGCGGCGCGGACTGCGCTCGAGGAGGTCAGCGTGCGTATCCGCGAGGCTGAGCTCGATCTCGTTCGCGCGGTGGCGCTGGTCGGCAAGAAGGTCGCCAGCCAGGCCGATCTCGATGCATCGCAGGCCGAGGTCGACTCGCTGCGCGCGCGCCTCGAGGTCCAGCGCCAGCAGGTCGAGGTTGCCGGGCGTGAGGTCGCGGTGTGGCGGCAGCAGCTCTCTGACACCGTGATTCGAGCCCCGTTCGACGGCGTGGTCGTGACCAAGGACGCGCAGCCCGGAGAGATGATTTCGCCCGTATCGGCGGGCGGTGGTTTCACCCGGACCGGTATCGGCACCGTCGTCGACATGGGGTCGCTCGAAGTCGAGGTGGATGTTAATGAGTCGTACATCAACCGTGTTTCGGCCGACCAGGTCGTCGAGGCGACGCTCGACGCCTACCCGGAGTGGAAGATCCCTGCCCACGTGATCGCCATCGTGCCGACGGCCGATCGCCAAAAAGCAACCGTCCGGGTGCGCATCGGCTTCGACGAGCTCGATCCCCGGATGCTCCCCGACATGGGGGTCAAGGTGGCCTTTCGGGAGAACCGCGACCGGAGTGAAGGGCGAGTTGGGGTCGCTATCCCCGCTGCGGCCATCCAGTCTGCCGATGGTCGGGCCGTCGTTTTTGTGGTGGCGGGAGAGAACGCAGAACGGCGTGCTGTTCAAGTCGAGCAGAGCGAGGGGTCAACGAGGATCGTCATCGCCGGCCTGAGCGCTGGCGAGGAAGTCGTGATCGAGGGTCCGACAGACCTTGCGGATGGTGATCGTGTGGAGGTCAATAATGAGTGAATCCAACAACGTCCTGGTTGATGTCAAAGGAGTCGACAAGGTCTTTCGGCGTGGCTCGGAGGAGATCCATGTGCTCGACGGTCTCGACCTCGAGATCCCGCAGGGTGAGTTTCTCGCCCTGATGGGCCCTTCGGGCTCGGGTAAGTCAACCCTGCTCAATCTAATCGGTGGGCTTGACCGACCGACGACCGGCACGGTCGTCGTCGGTGGCGAACCGATCCACGCGCTGTCCGAACGTAAGCTCGCGGCCTGGAGAGCGCGCCACGTCGGCCTGGTTTTCCAGTTCTACAACCTGCTGCCGGTCTTGAATGCGACGAAGAATGTCGAGCTTCCTTTACTGCTCACCGGTCTCAGCCGGTCCGAGAGGATGGACCACGTGCGCGCCGCGCTTGAGGTCGTGGGGCTCTCCCACCGAGCACGGCACTACCCGAAGCAGCTCTCGGGAGGGGAGCAGCAGCGCACCGGTATCGCGAGGGCGATCGTGACGGACCCGACCCTGCTGCTCTGCGACGAGCCGACGGGCGACCTCGACCGAAAGGCCGGCGACGAGATCCTCGACCTGCTCGGGGCGCTCAACCGCGATCACGGCAAGACGATCGTCATGGTGACCCACGACCCGCACGCCGCTCTTCGCGCCGGCCGCACGCTGTACCTCAACAAGGGGCGTATGAGCACGGAGATGCCGGAATGAAGTTCCTGCCACTGGTGTGGAGTAACCTCAAACGCAAAAAGGTCCGAGCCTTGCTCACACTGCTGTCGATCGCGGTGGCCTTTCTTCTCTTCGGCTACCTGGCAGCGATCCGCCAGGCGTTCACGTACGGTATCGATGTCGCCGGGGTCGACCGTTTGGTCGTACGCCACCGCGTTTCTCTGATTCGCCTCCTGCCGGAGAGCTACGAGGGGCGGATCGAGGGCATTCCCGGAGTCGTCGACGCAGTACACGCGACGTGGTTTGGTGGGGTCTACCAGGATCCGAAGAACTTCTTCGGCCAGTTCCCGGTCGAACCCGCAGAATACCTCGGTATGTTCCCGGAGTTCCTCCTTCCCGAGAAAGAAAAGGCGGCGTGGCTGGCGACGCGTACCGGGGCGATTGTCGGGCGCAACATCGCCGACCGTTTTGACTGGACGATCGGGGACCGGATACCGATCCAGGCGACGGTGTGGCGGCAGGAGGGCGGCTCCTCGACGTGGGAGTTTGACCTCGTCGGCATTTACGACGGTGCCGATCCGGGAACCGATACGACGCAGTTCCTCTTTCACTACGACTACTTCGATGAGGCCCGGTTCATGGGCCAGGGTCAGGTTGGCTGGTATACGGTCAGGGTCGAGGACCCCGAGCGATCTGCTGAAGTTGCTCGGCTGATCGACGAGGAGTTCGAAAACTCCTCGGCGGAGACGAAGACCGAAACCGAAAAGGCCTTCGTTCAGGGCTTTGCCAAGCAGGTCGGCAACGTTGGCGCCATTCTGGTGGCGATCCTGAGCGCGGTCTTCTTTACGATCCTTCTGGTTGCCGGCAATACCATGGCTCAAGCCGTGCGGGAAAGATTGCAGGAGCTCGCGGTGCTCAAGGCGCTCGGCTTCACCGACGGCGGAGTGCTCGCCCTGGTGCTCGCAGAGGCGTGCACACTGACCGTGATCGGGGGCGCAGGAGGTCTGTGGTTGGCGTGGTTCCTGATCTCCTTCGGGGATCCGACCGGTGGTGCTTTGCCGATTTTCTTCTTTCCAGTGCGCGACCTCGTGATCGGCGTTCTCCTGATCATCGCGCTGGGTCTCGTGACGGGTCTGTTGCCCGCACTCCAGGCGATGCGTTTGCGCATTGCCGACGGCCTGAGGAGGTAGCGATGAACTGGTTTTCCCAGGTTTTTGTCGTGACCCGCTTTGCATTGCAGACGCTGCATCAGCGCAAAGGCTCATCACTGGCGGCGGCCTTCGGTATTGCCGGGGTCGTAGCCGTGCTGGTAGGGGTGTTGTCGATCGCCGGCGGCATCGCTCGAACGGTTTCGCAGTCGGCCGGGGACGACAAGGCCATCATCCTGCGCAGTGGCGCCACCGACGAGATGATGAGCATTCTCATGGGTGAGGACGTCAAGATCATCGCCGACGGACCGGGGCTCGCAAAGTCGGCATCCGGGCCGTTGGCATCGGGTGAGCTTTTTGTACTCATCGACCGCAAGAACAAGACCACGGGGTCGGAGGTCAACGTCCCGCTTCGTGGTATTCAGCCGCCGGCCTTCGATGTGCGTGGCACCGTCAATATCGTTGCCGGGCGACCCTTTGAGTGGGGGCGTAACGAACTCATCGTCGGTCAGGGTGCAGCGGCCGAGTATTCCGGTCTTGAGCTCGGCGGCACGATCGAGCTCGGGGAAAGCAACTGGGAGGTCGTCGGCATATTCACCGCCGAAGGCGGCGTTGGCGAATCGGAGATCTGGTGCGACGCGGCGGTCCTTCAGCCGGCTTACCGGCGCGGCAACTCCTTCCAATCCGTTTACGTGAAACTCGTATCAGAGGGTCACTTTCAGGCATTCAAGGACGCGCTCACCACGGACCCCCGTCTGTCGGTCAAGGTCTTGCGTCAATCGGACTACTACGCGGACCAGACATCGTTACTGCGCGGTCTGATCACCGGCCTCGGCACTCTGATCGCGTCGTTGATGGCGCTCGGCGCGATTTTCGGAGCGCTCAATACGATGTACACGGCGGTATCAGCGCGCACACGGGAGATCGCCACTCTCAGGGCGCTTGGATTCGGCGCCGGGCCGGTGGTGATTTCGGTGCTCGCCGAGTCGCTGGTGCTCGCGCTTGTCGGAGGCCTCATCGGCGGTGGGTTGGCCTATCTCGCCTTCGACGGTTACCGCGCGGCGACCCTCAACTGGTCGAGCTTCAGCCAGCTGGCCTTCGCCTTCGACGTGTCGGCGGGCCTGCTCGTCAGGGGCACGGTGTACGCGGCGGTCATCGGCCTGATCGGCGGGTTCTTACCGGCAATCCGGGCGGCGCGCATGCCGGTGGCTACTGCTTTGCGAGAGCAGTAGCGGCGGGGCTCGCGGGACCAGCCCCGCCCGCCGCACAGATGCCGGATACCGGATGCCAGGCGCAAGAAGCGCAAAATGGAATTGTGACGACGACAGAGCGCTCAGCTGTCAGCTCAGCCTCTTGCAAAACTCGCCAGCATTCCCTCTTGATACGAGATCCAGAATCCACGGACAGTGGTAAACCCTGTCCCTACAATAATAACCGTAGGGCCGGGGTTTACCCCCGGCCGCGATCCCAGGAATTTTGCAAGAACCTGAATCTCGGCTACGCCGTGCCGCAGCCGGCGCACGATCCGGCCGAGCAACCGTTGCACCCTGACGCGGTTCGGTCCTGGCCGCCCATACCAAAGTACGAAGGCCGGCGTTTGCAGCTTTGGGTGCCGCATGCTGGGCAGATCACGTTTGGTTTCTGTCGGAAAAACAGCTTTTCGAACTCCTCGTTGCACTCCTGGCATCGGTACTCGAAGATCGGCATTTCTTGCTCCCTGCGGTGGTCAGGCCACCGGATCGAGATGATACTCCTCCTGCTCAGCATCGGCAGAATCAAGCAGGTATTGACTGAATCGGACACGACGTGTAGCATCTTTGCCGCGGTGCGTGTCACGACCCAGGTACCGCTACTTCATAACCGGGAAAACGACATGAACCTCAAGACAACGCTGAAGCGGATTATCACCGGGCCCGAACTGCAGCCGATTCCGAACCTCAGGCGCAACGAGCTGTGTTGGTGCGGCAGCGGCAAGAAGTACAAGGGCTGTCACCTCGATACGGACGCCCGCAAGCGTGCAGCCATGCGAAGCAACGGTTCCAAGCAGGGACCCATGACCCGCGGTTTCTAGTCCAGCGAAACGGCGTGAATTTGAACCGCGAAGACGCGAAGGTCGCGAAGAAGGTAAATAGGTTCAATTGAACCTTGGCGTTCTTTGCGGTTCAAATATCCTATTTCGCCTTCGAATCCCGAGACCGCCCAACCTGAATCAGAGCCGATCGGCGTCGAAGGTATCGCACTGACGCACATCACCCGTCTGGAATCCGCGTCGAAACCAGCGCGATCGCTGCTCCGAGGTCCCGTGTGTGAAGGAGTCGGGAACGACATGCCCCCGAGCCTGCTTCTGGATTCGGTCGTCGCCGACCGCGCTGGCGGCGCCGAGGGCCTCCTCGAGATCACCAGGCTCGAGAATGGCGCGTGAGCGCTGAGCCTGGTTCGCCCACACCCCTGAGAAACAGTCGGCCTGGAGTTCGAGACGAACCGAGAGCTCGTTCGCCCTGGCCTCGGAGAGGCCTCGTTGACGGGAGTGGACCTCCTGGCTGATGCCGAGAAGTGTCTGCACATGATGACCGACCTCGTGCGCGATGACATAGGCCTGAGCGAAGTCGCCCGGCGCCCGAAAACGCGTGCGCAGCTCGTCGAAAAAGGACAGGTCGATGTAGAGCTGGTGGTCCCCGGGGCAGTAGAAGGGTCCGGTGGCGGCGGATGCCATGCCGCAGGCCGATCGCACCTGTCCTCTGAAGAGTACGAGCACCGGCTCTTCATAGCGCTTGCCGAGCTGGGAGAAAATCGAGTTCCAGGTGTCCTCGGTGTCCGCGAGAACGACGGCCACGAAGTCGGCGGCCTCGTTTTCGGCGGCGCTCGCCTGAGGTCCGGATTGCACTGATGCCGAGGAGGGCGCCTGCGAGACGGGAACGTCCTGCAGCAGCTGCACGGGGTCGACACCCATGAAGAGGGCAATGACAATGACAACGAGAAGACCGATGCCTCCGAGGCCGCCGGCGCGCGCACCACGCGACATGCCCTGCCCCCTGCGATCCTCGACGTTCCTGCTCCGCCTGCCCTGTCTCCATTTCATGGTTCACCGCCCTTGTCTCGTATCTTCGCAGAGCCAGAAGAAGGGTTCAAAAAGAAAGAACCCGACCACCGCGGGGAGTCCTCAATCCCAGGCGCTGGTACCACCCGACTCGAAGCCGTCGACGAAGATGAAGTCCGCAGACGAGAGCTCGACGGCGCCGATGTCACAGAAGCAGATCATCGGGTCGTTGACGCATTTGGGCCTGGTGACGCCTCTCTGGTCGCCGGAACCATCGCAGAGGTGGAATGAGGTCCCGATGGAAAAAGTACCGCTTCCGACGGCTAGACCATTCGCCCGTGGGAGGTGGTTCGTGGTGCCTTTGCTGTTGGTGGTCAGGGCCTCCAGGCCGGGATCGACAAGGTTGCCGGCTGTGCCGAAATGGTCCCCAGTCAGAGCGGTGATCTGGCAGTCCGAGTTGTCGCCGACGATGTTGAAGTTGTACGAGGTCGGTTCGCCGAATAGACCGGCGCAGTCGGGGTCCTTCGTATCACCGTTGGTCAGGTCGTAGTTGCCGGCAATGATCGTATGAGCGATGTTGAGGGTGGCGTCGGCTGCCATGAAGATGCCGCCGCCGTCCCCATTCGTAAAGTCGCCAAAACCGCAGTTGCAGTCGGTGATCGTCACGTGCCGCAGCCAGGCGGTCGAGATCGGGTTGAGGTACAGGGCGCCGCCGTTCAGGTCGGCAGTGTTGTAGCTGAAGGTCGAGTTGTTGGCGTGGATGATGCTGTTGTCGGCGTAGATCGCGCCGCCGTCGAAGGTGCCGGCCGTCATGGCGTCTGCGTAGTTGTTCGAGAAGCTCGAGTCGTCGATCGTCAGGATCGACTCGTATGAATAGATCCCGCCGCCCTTCTCCGCGACGTTGGAGTCTACGACGCAGGT
>CAZCEX010000209.1:0-7435 GCA_964497785.1 uncultured Thermoanaerobaculia bacterium
ACATGCCTTCGAGCACGCTGTGGGGGTCGCTCTCAAGGGTCGAGCGGTCCATGAACGCGTCCGGGTCGCCCTCGTCCGCGTTGCATACGATGTACTTTGGTGAACCTTCGGCTTTGCGGACGAACTCCCACTTGAGCCCGGTCGGGAAGCCGGCGCCGCCGCGGCCGCGCAGCCCGGACTTCTTGACCTCTTCGATGGTCCACTCGGGTCCGTTTTCAATGACCATCTTGATGGCTTCATATCCGCCGACTGCGATGTAGTCGTCGATGTTTTCGGGGTCGATCCGCCCGCAGTTGCGAAGAACGATGCGCACTTGAGAGCCGTAGTAGGCCGCGTCGCCGCTCTTCTCCGACTCGAGATCGACTAGCATGCCTTTGACCGGCGAGCCGCCGAGCAAGTGCTTGTCGATGATCCGGTCGGCCTTCTTCTCGGTGACCTTCTTGTACATGAAGCGTTCGCCGTCGGCGTGCACCACCTCGACGATGGGCTCCATGTAACACATGCCCACACACCCAGTGGAGTCGAGAGAGACCTTGAGGTCGTGCTCTGCCAGCGCCTGCTTGAGGTGCTCGTACGTCTTGCGTGCCCCCGCGGCGATGCCGCAGGTGCCAAGCCCCACGACCACTTCCGTGACGGGCTGGGTCGGTATTTCGCTGCTCATCTGATTTCCATTCCTTTCCGGGCGGCTAATGGACTTGGCTGTGGTTGTCCTGGTGCTCCTGAACCACCTTGACCACGCTCGAGCGGTCGAGATTGGCGTGGGTGTCGTCGTCGATCATGATCACCGGGGCGAGGCTGCAGCAGCCGAGACAGGCGACCGACTCCAGGGTGTACTTGTCATCGGCGGTTGTGCCGCCGTCTCTGACCTGGAGGTGGGATTGCAGAGCCTCGGTGAGGTTCTTGGCCCCGATGACGTGGCAGGCCGTGCCGTGGCAAACACGGATGATGTGCTCTCCGACCGGGTCCATGCGGAACTGGGCGTAAAAGGTCGCCACGCCGTAGATCTGGCTCGGGCTGATCTCGGTATTGGAGCAGACATGATCCAGCGCTTCCAGGGGTAGGTACCTGAAGTGGGTCTGGATATCCTGGAGAATCCCGATGGTATTCTCTGGTCCCGTGCCGTGGCGGCTGAGGATCTCATCAACTTCACTTATCATGCACATGCTGTGCCCCAACTTTCTGCCCCGTCAACGGTGCGAGTATTCAAATTCACCGACAGAGATTAACATACGACGTCGGCCCATCGTGATACCGAGAATCATGATATATCTTCATTGAAACAAAGAAGAAACAGATCGTGATTTTTCTCACATGCAGGGTTTTGTATTCATGAGACTTCGAGCCTCTCGTTGTGACGGCATTGCCGAAGCTCAACGGAATATACTAGTGTCAACAAAGGGTTGCATCAAAAACTGGTAGGAGATGTATGAGCAATCAATTCGATGTCGTCATCATCGGGTGTGGGCCGGCCGGCGAGCGTGCGGCGATCCACGCGGCGCGCGCCGGTCGCCGCATCGCGGTGGTCGAAAGGGCCCACGTACTCGGCGGGACCCGAATCAACTGGGGCACGATCCCATCGAAGACACTGCGCGAAAGCGCCCTCTTCGTTTACGACCACACCCGTCACCAGCTCGAAGGAATCCGCACCGAGATCGCCGACGAAATCACCGTGTCGGACTTCATGCATCGCAAGAGAAGGGTGGTTCAGCGCGAGCTCGAGCTCGTCAACCAGGCGCTCGGTCGCCACTCGATCGAGGTCTTCCAGGGACAGGGCCGCTTCGTCGATGACAAGAATGTCGAGGTTCTCGGCTCACGGGGCGAGCCCCACCACACACTCACCGGCGACGTATTCCTGATCGCCACGGGAACATCCCCCAACCGTCCCCCGGACGTGCCCTTCGATACAATGAGCGTATTCGACAGCGATACCATCCTCGCCCTGCCCCGCATGCCGAAGTCGATGATCGTGCTCGGGGGAGGTGTGATCGGGGTGGAGTACGCCTCGATCTTCGCCGCCCTCGGCCTCAAGGTCACCCTGCTCGACACTCGTGACGCGCTGCTGCCCTACCTCGACAGGGAGATCGTCGACTACCTCAAGGATGACCTCACTCGCCTTGGGATCACGATCCACCACGACAAACGGTACAAGACCATCGATCGGGTCTACGGCGAGACGCCGGGAGTGCGGTGTCGTATGCAGGACGGCTCTCGATTCGAGGCCGATGTGCTCTTATACAGTGTCGGTCGAGACGGCAACACCTGGAACCTGGGTCTGGACACGGTGGGTATCGAGGCCGACAAGAGGGGCCTCATCGAGGTCAACGAGTTCTACCAGACTGCCGTGCCGAACATCTACGCCGCCGGCGACGTCATCGGCTACCCCGCCCTGGCCAGCACCTCGATGGAGCAGGGGCGCCAGGCCATCCGCCATGCCTACAGCCTCCCTGGGCCCGGTCGCACCGATGTATTGCCTTTTGCCATCTACGCCATTCCCGAGGTCAGCTTCATTGGCGCAACAGAGGAAGACCTCGTGGACCGTGGCGCCGATTTCATTGTCGGGCGAGCGCAGTACGGCTTCAACCCGCGCGGTCAGATCATGGGTGAGACCCGAGGTATGATGAAACTGCTTTTTGAAACCGACAGCTTGTGCCTGATCGGCGCCCATATCGTCGGCGCCCAGGCCAGCGAGCTCATCCACACGGCTCAGGCCTACATGCAGGCCAAGGCCACCGCTATCGACATCGCCGAAGCGCTGTGGAACTACCCGACCCTGTCCGACCTCTACCGGCACGCCGCCATGGAGGCCCTTGGGGCCAAGATGCGGCGAGTGCCCGGCTGGGACCCCTGGCCGGGCGAGGAGTGACGAGCGCGCAGCGACCGGATGCCGGATCCTCCACCAGTACCCAGTCCGAGTTGAAACAACATCTCTGAGATGGGCTGATACACTGCGTTCCGTATCGGGCAAGAGCTCGAGTTCGGCTCTCTGGGGGAGATCATGAAGAGGTCAATCATCGTCAGTCTCGTTATTCTTTTTTCAATGCCCGCAGCTGCCGATGTTTCGGTCCCGAGTAGCTTCGACCTCCGCGACGTCGGTGGCGTTGACTACGTCACGTCCGTGAAGAACCAGGATGGAGGAACGTGCTGGACTCACGGGGCCATGGCCGCTATGGAGGGCAACCTCCTGATCACCGGGGCCTGGACGGCGGCCGGCGAGTCGGGGGAACCCAACCTCGCCGAGTACCACCTCGACTGGTGGAACGGTTTCAACCAGCACAACAATGACGACGTGAGCCCGCCGACGGGCACCGGGCTCGTTGTGCACGAAGGTGGCGACTACATGGTGACGTCGGCCTACCTCTCGCGGCTCGAGGGCTCGGTTCGTGACGTCGACGGACAGTCCTTCGACAACCCGCCGGAGCGCGCAAACGCTGCATTCCACTATTACTACCCGCGTGACATCGCGTGGTATGTCGCCGAAACGGACCTGAGCGCCATCAATACCATCAAATCGGCGGTCATGGACCACGGCGTCGTCGGTACGTGCATGGCCTACGACGGCCAATTCATCGACGGCAGCTACAACCACTATCAACCCCCGAGCAGCGCGGTGGACCCCAACCACGCGGTGTCGATCGTGGGTTGGGACGACGCTCACGTTACCCAGGCCCCGCAACCGGGCGCCTGGCTGGTGAAGAACAGCTGGGGCACGGGCTGGGGCTACGGCGGTTACTTCTGGATCTCCTACTACGACAAGTACAGCTGCCAGCACCCTGAGATGGGCGCGGTGTCGTTCCAGAACGTCGAGCCACTTGCGTATGCCGGCGTCTACTACCACGACTACCACGGCTGGCGAGATACCAAGACCGACGTCGACGAAGCCTTCAACGCCTTCGTCGCCGATCGCGACGAGCTGTTGCAGGCGGTGAGCTTCTTCACGGCTGCCGACAACGTCGTGTACACGGTGACCATTTACGACCTCTTCGAGGTCAACGAGCTTCACTACCCGCTGTCGACGAAGAGTGGAACGATCGGTGATCGTGGGTTCCACACCATCGATCTCGACGTCCCGGTGTCGCTCACCGTCGGTGACGACTTCTTCATCTACGTCAGCCTGTCGCACGGCGGGCACCCCTTCGACAAAACCTCCGACGTCCCGGTGTTGCTCGGCGCCGACTCGCGAGTGACGGTGCCGTCATCCGCCGCTTCGGGTCAGAGCTTCTACCGTGTCGGTGACGCGTGGAGGGACCTGTGGGTCGCAGGGGTGGAAGAAACCTCCAACTTCTGCATCAAGGGCCTGACAGTCGAGACCGGAATGAAGGTCAGTGGTCCCGAGGGCCTGCGAGCAAGCGGTCCGGTCGGGGGTCCCTTCGACCCGACCTCGGCGGTATTCACACTCACCAATCTCGGCGCTTTCAGCATCGACTACGAGGTCGCCGGTGGCGCGAGCGCCTCCTGGTTGACCCTGACGGGCGCCACATCGGGCACCCTGGCCCCGTCGGCCACCACCGACATCACGGTCGATATCAACAGCAACGCCGACAGCCTCGGCGCCGGCGCCTGGCTGGCCTCACTCAACTTCACCAACTCCACGGATCACCTCGGTGATACCAGTCGCGAGATCCTCCTTGTGGTGGGAGACCCCGAGGTGCAGCAGAGCTGGGACCTCGATTCGGACCCGGGCTGGACCGGCGATGGCCAATGGGCCTTCGGACAGCCCACCGGCGGAGGCGGCGACCACGGTTTGCCCGATCCGACGTCAGGTTTCACCGGCAACACCGTCTTCGGCTACAACCTCGGCGGCGACTATGCGAACAACATCCCCGAGAACCACCTGACGACGACGTCGATCAACTGTACCCAGCTCTATGGGGTGCGTCTGAAATTCCAGCGCTGGTTGGGCGTCGAGGGGCCCGGCTTCGACCACGCTTATGTCCGGGTTTCCAATGACGGACTCAGCTGGGCGACCGTCTGGCAGAACGACGCCGAGGTTGCGGACAGCTCGTGGCAGGAGCTGGACCTGGACATCGGCAGCATCGCGGACGATCAGAAGACCGTCTACATCCGGTGGACCATGGGCACGACCGATGGTGGCTGGACCTACTGCGGCTGGAACGTGGACGATGTCGAGGTCCTCGGCGTCCCGCTGCGAGGCGGAGAGCTGTTCTCCGACGGCTTCGAGTCCGGCAACACTTCGGGTTGGTCGACGCCCCTGCCCTGATCGGCTAGTTCCCATCCAGAGTATCTGGACGGGACCCGGCTGGGAGCGGGAAGGGCATAGGCCTGAGCGGCGGAGTTGCTCAAGCGGTGACAGCGCCGCTGCCCTACCCGCTCCTCTGGATGCGCGGTGCGCATCAACTCGGAAGGTGGAGGGGATTGGCCTTTCCGCTTTCGCCTCACACAGGCTTGCCTCCTTCGGGGTAGGTCTGGTGGAATTATCAAAAATGCGAATCGGACGCATTCTTAACAGTCTATTTTCAGTCACTTGAGCTGCCGTTGGCTGTTATACTTTCATTCAAGATTGTTCTGTCCATCCGGACGCTTTCTGGGGGCGAAATGTTACGAAACTGGGCACGTTTTTTGGGGTCAAGCCGAGGTGCTGGGCTGTTTGCAGGGTTGGTCATCACTGTGACCGTGGGATCCGTCGGGGCCAACGGCCCGATCCCGCCACCGGAGGTACGGTGGGTTCCGGGCCAGCTGCTGGTCCAAGTGGCTGAAGAGGTTGACCTTTCACGGGTCGCGCTCAAGGCTGGCAGCGTGACGCCCGGCCTCGATAACCTCAATCTCAAGTACGAGGTGAATTCCGCTCATCTCGTGATGCCGCAGTACCGTCCCGCCGCGATGGAGGCTCTGCGCCGGTCCGCCAGTGGAAGATCCACGCCGCAGCTCGAGCTCGAGCTCATGGACGGTCTCGGCCGGTGGATGCTGCTCGAGGCCGATGCGAAGGTTGCCGTCGAGGCGATGGCCGAAGCCTATGCCGCCCTCGACGAGGTCCTTGTCGCCGAGCCCAACTACATCATGGATCTCGTTGGCACAGTGCCCGAGGCGAACTCGCCTCCTCAGCAAACCGCGAGCAGACCGTCTTGGAATGGCCGGCCGAGCAAGGCATTCATCCCCGACGACCCCGACTTCCCATCCCAATGGGGCCTCGACTACATCGACGCACCCGAGGCGTGGGACATCACGATGGGCGACCCCTCCCAGGTCATCGCCATCATCGACACCGGGGTCGACCTCGACCACCCGGACCTCGTCAACAAGATCTGGTTCAACGCCGACGAGGACCCCGGTGATAGCAACGGTGACGGGGCCCCCGGGTTGATCGGCATCGACGACGACGGCGACGGCCTCATCGATGAGGACCGTGACGGTCGCCAGATGGGCGAACCCGGATGGGATTCGGCCTACGCCGATGACGACGACGAGAATGGCCACATCGACGATTTCCAGGGCTGGGACTGGATCTCCAACGGTGAGGGCTATGAGGACAACGACCCGCAAGACGACAACGGCCACGGCACCCACTGCGCCGGCATCGCCGCCGCCGAGACCGACAATACCGAGGGCATCGCCGGCGCCTGCCCCCTGTGCACGATTATGCCGTTGAAAGCGTTTCAGTCGTCGGGTTCGGCATCGTACTCGGACATTACGAAGGCGATCGACTATGCGCGGGTCAACGGCGCTGCGGTTCTGTCCATGAGCTTCACCTCCTACGCCGACTCACAGATGGTGGAGTCCGCACTGGACCTTTCGTACGGGTCGGCTACGGCCGTTGCTGCAGCCGGCAACGATCACCTCAATCGTTATCCCTTTCTCTGCGCTTCGACCCCACCGAAGCCGGGTTATCCGGCCCACTATGACACTGTCATCGGAGTTCAGGCCGGGGACCAGATCGGTCTGCTTGCGTATTTTTCGAATTGCGGCTATGAGATCCAGGCGCCTGGAGTGGGCATTCTGAGCACGGTGTTCGACAATGCGTACGCAACCTGGTCAGGAACGTCTATGGCGGCACCCTTTGTTGCTGGTATCGCCGGCCTGGTGCGTGCATATCACGCGCCCGACCCGGAGTGGAGCAGTGATCTTGTATTCGCCCAGATGCTGGAGAACGGCGACAACGCCTACGATGCACTGGCAGATTTGCCGGAGCCTCGACTGAGCTACATCGGCGTCGAGGTGGTGGACACACAAGGTCCGTCGTGTCCGTCATGCGACGGTGACGGCCGCCCGGACTCTGGTGAGACGGTGGGCCTGGTTGTAACCCTGCGCAATACCTGGGGCCCCGCGGAAGGCGTTGACGGAACGCTGTCCTCCGCTGATCCTCAAGTCACAGTGGTTGATGGAACCGCGACCTGGGGTTCCGTGGGTCCTGCAGCGTTCGACGACAACAGCGACAACCCGTTCACGGTCGATATCTCGAGCTCGACCGGCAACAACTACG
>CAZCEX010000210.1:0-7377 GCA_964497785.1 uncultured Thermoanaerobaculia bacterium
TGAGCGAAGGGGATAGGCAGGTTTTGCAAAATAGAATCTTTGCGCTCTTGGCGTCTTTGCGGTTCAATTGCCCCTTGTAGCCTCTCGGCGGCCACTCGCGATCAATCAGACTCAACGGGACAAGATTGGAGACGGCTATTTTCTACGTGAACGTGGATGGGCGCCGCGGTGGACCCGCATGAGGTGAGCAAGGTCGACAGTCGTGTAGATCTGGGTGGTTGCAAGTGAAGCGTGACCGAGCAATTCCTGTATTGCCCTGAGGTCCATCCCCGCCTCCAAGAGGTGGGTCGCGAAGGCATGACGAAGGGCGTGGGGATGGAGGTCAAAAGAAACGGAGCACCGAGCCACCGCAGCCTTGAGGAGGCGGCGCACCGAACGATCGGTGAGACGGCCCCCGCGCTGGTTGACGAAGAGGGCATCGTGAGCCCGGTCAGAACCCATCCGCCAGGCGGCTCTGTCGGGAAGGTAGATTTTTCGACTTTCGGCGGCTCGCCGTCCAAAAGGAACAATCCGCTCTTTGCGCCCTTTGCCCCGAACTCGAAGGAGACGGGTGGTCGGCTCGACATCGGCCATATCGAGGGCAACCAACTCACCAACCCGCAGTCCAGCCCCATAAAGAAACTCGATAATGCAACGATCCCGCCGTCCCGCAGGGGACGCGGGGCAGGCCTCGAGCAGCACCTCGATGGCGTCGAGCGGAACTACGGTCGGTGCGGTTCTTGGTCGTCGAGGGTGCACCACAGACTCGGCCGGGTTTGTGCCCATGCCTTGCTCGGTAAGGAGGAAGCGATAGTAGGTTCGTAAGGCGGCCAATGCCCTCTCGACGGACCGGGGCGCAAGCCCCAGGCCATGGAGGTGGGCGAGAAACAGCCTTACGGACGAAGAACGCACTTGGTCGGGGTTGGTCAGGCCGAGTTCGTTTTCAAAAAACACGGCAGCGCGCAGCACCTCGCGGCGATAGCCGAGGATGGTTGTTCTGGCGAGGTTTCGTTCCCATTCGAGGTATTCGAGAAAGGGCCTCACGAGCCATGGGTCCTGTGCCCCCTTCATGTCTCACTGCACCCCAGGGCGTTCGGGGGGCAGCCCCACCCAACGCCACCAAGCGAGGCGGATCAGGTCGCAGAACATCTGTGCCGAGTGCCGCCCGGGGAGTACCCGCGAAGCCTCGACGTGCCGCCAGACCACGCCGTGTTCGATAATGGTCATCCCCCATTGATCTGCCAAAGCGAGGAGCTCGACGTCGTATGCGAAACCATCCAGGCGCTGGACCGAGGACATCGCGTGCGCCGTGCTGCCCGGGAACAGCTTGAAGCCGCACTGGGTGTCCCGCACGCCCGGAAGAACGAGGGCACGCACGAGGAGATTGAAGCCGCGGCCCATAAAATCACGGTATCGGGGTTGAGGGTTACGAATGAGCGCGCGATTGACCGCCCGGGAACCTATCACGACGGTGTCGGGACGACTGAGGGCAGCCAGCCCCCGTATCTCCTCGATCGGTGTTGCGAGATCCGCGTCGCAGAGCAATACAGAGGCTCCGGTGCTGTGGCTGAATCCAGTGCGTACAGCTGCCCCCTTGCCCCGGTTTTGAGGGTGGCGAAATGTCCTCAACGAAACACGGTCGGAGAGAGAGATTTTTTGAATTTGACCAAGGGTATCATCCGTGGACCCGTCATCGACCACAACGATTTCAGCCGGAAGCAGGTCGGGGGATACAGCCAAGAACCCATCGATCGACCTAATGGTTGACGGTAGGCGAGCTGCTTCGTCGAGGGCAGGGATAACGACCGACAAGCGGGTGGAAGTCTTGCACATCATGTTCTCAACATCGGCTGAGCCGGGCCGACACCCGATGGTACAATATTTATGACTAGGACCATCACAGAGAATCATCGCCAGGGAAGGGGAGAGAACCCAAGGAAACGGTTCGTTGGGAATACAGGATCATCAACATCCGGTCGGAAAACTACAGACTCGACCCCAACTACGAAGACAGGCTCAATGTTCTCGGTGAAGAAGGCCGGGAGCTGGTTTCCATCACCGCGATCAACTTCAAGACCGGGGCAACCGATCACATCGGGATGGTTTTTAAGCGGCAGAAAGAGTCTACACCGGGATGATAGGGCTGCCGGAGGCGACCGAATAGAGGGATCTGGTCGGGCCTCCCCAAAGGGCGGGAACCCCAAGGAAAAGGGCAACAATCGCAGCAGCGATGACTGTCCAGGCAATTCGGTAACCGGCAACCTCGTTGGAGAAAACGATTCCGGCAATCAACATCCCCGGGGAGCCTCGTCGGATTCTTACACACACGACGGAGCATAAGGTCCACCACAACAAAGCGACGCCCATGGCCCACGGGAGGGCAGTAACGCGCAGTGAGTACCCCGCCACGAGCACGCCGGAGAGGATAGCTGTCGTTACAAGGCCGACGATGACGAGATCCGCCCATCCGGCGGCCATTCGAGCCAAAGCCGAAACGTGGACCTCGTCGGCATCTTCACAGACAACTGGAGCAGGGTCGGCCGCGCTGTGCAAACCGCGCAATTCGGCGACCGACAGTTGATCCCAGGGGTGCTGTTGAGGGTCAGTAGAGTCCATTATCGATTTTCCAGGCTGCCGACAAAAATCTCCAACTGCATGTCAACCGGCCGGTTCATATAACTCGAAATGAAATCGAGGATACGAATAACGTCGGTGTCCTGCGGCTGTCTCTGCCCGAGTCTCTGGAGATGGTTGCGTGCCCCAGCGAGGTTGTAGGAGCGAAGAGCTGAGAGAGCCGCATTGAAGAGGCTACGGTCATGAATGGCGACAAACCCAGGTTGGCCTGGGTACTTGATTTCGAGATCAGCGACGATGCTCGTCGCGGTCGCAAAATCCTTTTTTTGGAGCGAGGCTTGAAGGGAGACGACCTCAGGTTCGATCTCCGCCACCTCGTTAAGGAGAGCGCGTAGACCGGGATCTTCCGGGTGATCATGAAGACCGCCGTCAATTTCCCAGTAGGCGTCGAGCCAGCGGCCCTGATCAATCAGGTCGCGACCATTCGTGAATGCTTGTGGGATCGGGGTGGGTGGAGGGGGAGCTAGGTCCTTCTCGTAGCGGGCGATTCTCTTGTCGATTCTCTGTTGTTCGATGCCTTCCGCCTGGAAGGTCTGGAGAAGATGGAGCGCCTCCTCGGTCTTCCCCTGATTAAAAAGTGTGTCGGCCTCCTGGAGTCGACGGGTCACGACCTGGGCCCTTTCTTCCTCCGTGTCTCCGTTGCCGGAAAAGAACCCTCTCCCCAACCACATTGTTACGACGACGATCGCGATGCCCGCGCCGATGAGGTTGACGAGCCGCCAGGGGAATCCAGAGGTCGAGCGACGCGCGGGTGTGTGTGTGGATTTTTCAGCAACCACCGGGCTCTCGTCCCCGGATATGGCTACAACGTCTTCGGGGAGCTCAAACTCCTGAGCAAAAAGATCGGAGTCTCCGTCATCCCTCCGGGGGGTCTCTGGAGGCAGGTCCTCTGGTGTCGGGATCTCGACGGGCGGGGATTCCGGCACAACGGGTTCCGTAGCCGCCTCAATTCGACTGATGAGGTCGAGGGCCTCGATGTGGCCGGGTTCGGTGGAGAGAATCCCTTCAACAATGTCGCGAGAGCGAGAGAGATTGCCATCCTGCCAGGCGGTATTCGCGTCATCGATGAGCGCTTGAACCTGCTCGGCCCGAGAATCGACCGGGTCGGTGGAGGGCGCTGGCCCGGCAGTTGGGTCGAACGGGTCGCCGATCTCCGGATCAGACTGAAAAAGATCTCCAAGGTCTTCCGAAGAATCATCAAAGTCCGGACCGCTCCGCTCGAGAGGCGGGGACGGTTGCGCTGGATCCGGGGGGGGATTCTGAGGGGGCTGTGGGGCGTCCGCAAAGGCAAAGCTATCTTCGTCTGCCTTCTGGGCCGGGTCATCGCCAGCGTCTTCTGGGAAATCACCAGCGTCCACACGGAAGTCGCCGGCGTCCACAGGGAGGGCGCCAGGGTCCACCTTGAAGTCGTCGGATTCCACCGCAAAATCGTCGCTCTCCGCTGCGAAGCCGTCACCCTCTACCGCGAAGCCTCCGGTGTCCACAACGAAGTCGCCACTGTCGAAGCTGGGCTCGGCGTCGTTGGAAACCGAGCGTTGCGAGGCGCCGGTGTCGACAACAAACTCATCACTCTCTACAGCAAAAAGGTCAGAGATGTCGCTGTCACCCGGAAGCGCCGCAGAAACAGGAGGCTCGACTGGCGATTTTGGCTCACCGCCACCAGTTGAGTCCACGTCAAACGCATTCGCGATGCTCCATGAGTCGGAATCAGCGACGTGTTCTCCGCCAGCAAGACCGTCGCCACCGCGTGCTAGTTCCGTCGGCTGCGGTGGCTTCGGCGCCGGGGTTTCTGGAGCCTGCTGGGGCGCGCCTCCCTGTGGAGGTGCTGGCGCCGAAGCTGGAATATCTTGGGTCGACGGACGGGGAGATGCTTGGGTCTGAGGTTTCTCTGTTGCTCCTGACGATTGCAGCGCAACCAGCATTGCTTTGATACCGCGGTGGTGAGGGTCGAGAGCCTGGGCCATCATGACGAAGTTCGCACCCTCTTCGGGGTCGCCACGATCAAGAGCCTCTCGAGCCTGGGTCAGGAACAGTCCCACCTGGTTTTCGACCTTGAGGGCCTCGTCGACCTGGCCGAGCAGGTTTCGTGCCTCTGCGTGCCCGGGGAGGTCGAGAAGAACCTTGCCGACTTTTTCTTTGGCCTCGAGATAGTTCCGCTGGTTGAACTCTTCAACGGCTTCCACCAACAAGATATTGATCGTATCGGTGCTCGGTGCGTCGAGATGAGAGATCAAGGCGGTGAGATCTATGGTTGGTCGTTCCTCTGTGAGCTGCCTCTGGAGCTCGAGGCCCGGCGAAAAAGTAGGGTCGAGTCGAAGTACAAACTCGAGACCGACCTTGGCCTCCTCCTGCAGGCCGTCCTGAATCTTGGAGACGACCTGTCGAAAGGTCGTCATGACCCTTTCTTGTGCCTGGGTCGAAAGTTCGGGACTCCCTGGGTATGTCATGGTGGTTGATCGTACCAAGATGCGTGTTCGTCGGTCAATCGACGGCGCCTTCATGAGGAGGCCGCAGAAGGGCGGCGTTGCGAAACATCATAACGACTCGTGTTCCCCGAGGATGTCGGTTGGCGAACTCGAGAGTACCGTCGTGGTCTCGAACAATCCGGTCTACGATCGCGAGCCCCATGCCCGACCCGCGCCCCTTGGTTGAGAAGAATGGGCGGGTGAGGAGGTTGGCATCTTCGGTCGGCAATCCCGGACCGTCATCGACGACCTCGAGAATTGCATTGAGCTCGTTATTGCGCGCTCGAACCTCGATTCGGCCGCTGTCACCCAATGCGGAAATCGCGTTGTCGATGAGGTTGACAAGACCTTGGCGGACCAGCACCGGATCCACCGCCGCCCAGACGGGGGGGTGGTCGATCACGGTCATGATCGTCAGACCCGGGCGGATGTTCTGATACAACGCCGTGGCTTGCTTGACGAGTGCGTCGAGTTGGCACGGCCGCGGCTTGACAGCCGGCATTCGGGCGTACTCGTGAAATGCATCAACAAGGGCTTGGAGACCGGAAACGTGAGCAATGATGGCTTCGCAACTCGTTGTCAGAACCTCGCCGATCTCGCCCTTTAGAGGGCTGGCACGCCGCTGAACCCTTTCGGCTGCCAAGAGAATCGGTGTCAGTGGGTTCTTGATCTCGTGTGCGATCTGTTGGGCAACCTCACTCCAGGCCATTTGACGTTGGGCGACGACGAGGTCGCTAAGGTCATCCATGGCGACAACCACGCCACCGCCGGGGAATGGGCGGCGAGTGATCTCGAGATGACGCGTTTCACCGCCAACACTGAGGTCAAATGAGAAGTTATCGTGCTCTGGACGACCCGGTTGAAGACGGTCAAAAAGCTCTTCGATCCCGGGTGTGGCGACGGTCTCGCGAGGTTGCCATGTGCCCCTCCAGGTCTCGTTACCGAGCATTTTTGCTGCCGCTGCGTTGGGACGGAAACGAGAGCAGTCGGGACTCAGGGTCAATACGCCAATCGGTATTGTTGCGAGCAAGGTTGCCAGCTCTTGATTGGATGCAAGAATCTCCTCTTCTGTTCCGCGGACGCGGCGAACCATTGCGTTGAAGGAATCAACGAGGACAGCCATTTCGTCCGAGGCGGGCGCCTCGACCTCTTCCAGAGCGTCGCCCTCAGCGACGCGGCGGGTTGCATCGGCGACAGCCAGAAGGGGCTCGGTGAAGCGGCGGGACAAATAGAGACCGATCCACACGGTCGCAAAGAGCAACAATAGCGTCACGGACAAGAAGACGAGAATCGTCGTGGCGGTCAAGGTCCCTTTTTGTTGGCGCATCGTCTGGAACTCGCTGTCGGCCGTAATTGTACGGTCGAGGTGACGGAGGAGCACCTGTGGGAGGACGCTGCCGACCACGACGGTGAACTCCCCCGGGCCGACGGGCTTCCACGCGCGAAGGAGGAGGCCGCCGCGCCACCGTTCCACGCGCACCCCCGACGGGTCCAGGGCAGACCACTGTAACGGCGGCACGGTCGACTGAATCCGTCGTGGATCGGAAACAGATTCAACCAGAGCGTCGCCGCGAAAAAGCGCAATGAGATCGACGCCCATCATGCGCTGGAGGTGCGCCAGGTGTTCAGTGCTCGGATTGATGGTCAGCTCTTCGGCGGCCAACGAGGCCTGGGTGTTGAGTCGCACCTCCATGACCTCCCGGAGCTGGACAGCGAGGTCTCGCCCGCCGCGTAGGATTTCCTCCACCGGCGCGGAGAACCATCGGTCGATTGAATGTTGAAGAAGGTTGGTGGCGATCAGGAAAATAAAGATGGCCGGGACAAAGGTCAGGGCGATATAGGTCGAAATGAGTTTTGTGCGAAAACGAGCGCCAAGGATGCCGGCACGTCGTTCGACAATCAGCTTCACGAGACTGCGCACCAAAATGAAAGAGAGAACCAGAATCAGGGAGATATCGAGATACCAGAGAACGAAGAACAGAAGCCGGTTGGTGAGTTCTTGCGGTGAAGCCGATTGTGTTCGCTGGAGAAGGTAGAAGGCGCCAGCGGATAGGACGAGTAAAAAAACGAACCCGGCGAGGAGAAACCGGTTTTCCTTCTTATACCTGTTCCACGCTTGGCCCAACTCGGCCATGGTGTCAGCCCGGTTCCGGTGAAGGGAGCGGTTCGATGCCTTCAGCATCTCCCGGTTGTTCTGCGCCGAGAATAGGGATCGTGACCCATTCGGTCCCCTCGGATTTTGGGAAAACGAGCAGCGTAGTCGATGTCGAAAAAACGGCTCGCGACCGCACGTAAAGCC
>CAZCEX010000211.1:0-7369 GCA_964497785.1 uncultured Thermoanaerobaculia bacterium
ATCCTCAAGGACCGGCCCTTCAAGGCCGTTCAGACCGGTGGTCCCTCCGGTGGCTGTGTGCCGGAGAGCCTGCTCGACCTGCCCGTCGACTTCGAGAAGCTCACCGAGGCCGGCTCGATGATGGGCTCCGGCGGCATGATCGTCATGGACGACCGCACCTGCATGGTCGATATCGCCCGTTACTTCCTCGCATTCTTGATCGAAGAGAGCTGCGGCAAGTGCACACCCTGCCGCGAAGGTCTGCGCCAGATGCTCAATATCTACGACGACCTGGTCAACGGTCGTGGTCGGGACGGCGACATCGGCCGCATCGAGCGTCTGGCCGCCGGCATGCAGAACGGCTCCTTGTGCGAACTCGGTAAGTCGGCGCCCAACCCGGTGCTGTCGACCGTGAGGTACTTCCGCTCGGAGTACGAGGCTCACATCAAGGATCATGCGTGCCCTGCCGGCATGTGCCGCGAGTTGACGGCGTACCGCATCCTTGAGGACCTCTGTGGCGGCTGCCACGCCTGCTTCAAAGCCTGCCCGGTCGATGCAATCACGGGCATCTCCAAAGAGCTGCACACCATCCACCACGATGCCTGCATCTCATGCGGCGCCTGCTTCGACGTCTGCCCCGATGACGCCGTCGAGACCTTTCCGAAAAAACAACTCATCACAGGGGAGGTGGTGTAATGCCCACCCTTACCATCGACGGGAAACGCGTGACCGTTGCCGAAGACTCAACGATCCTCGAGGCTGCCCGCGCTGTGGGCGTCACCATCCCGACGCTGTGCAACCACGACGGGCTCGAGCCCTGGGGCGGATGCCGCCTGTGCGTCGTCGACATGTGGCAGCCCGGCTGGGACGAGGACTGGTTCAAGTTGGTGACGGCCTGCAACCACCCCACCTTGCACGGTATGCGCGTATTCACCCGGACCGACCGGGTCATCGAGACGCGCCGCGTCGTGCTCGATCTGCTGCTGGCGCGCTGCCCCGAGGCCCCACTGATCCAGAATCTGGCCGCCGAGTACGGTATCGAGAAGACGTCCTACGCCGAACGAGCCGAGCCTGACGACTGTATTCTGTGCGCCCTGTGCACCCGGGTCTGCGACCACCTCGGAATCGCCGCCATCGCAACGGTCAACCGCGGCGCCGGCAAGGAGGTCGCGCCGCCCTTCAAGACAGCGCCGCCGGACTGCATAGGATGCCTCGCCTGCGCCGAGGTCTGTCCGACCGACTGTATCCCCTATGAAACCTCGAATACATCGCGAAAGATCTGGGGCAAAACCTTCGAAATGCTGCGCGACCCGGCCACCGGTCAGGCCGTGATCACCAAGGCCCAGGCCGAGTTCTTCGCGGGCCGAAACGGCGTACCCGGAACGTACTTCGAAAAATCGGAAGCTAGCAAGAGAAAGGCGATGGCCAAGACCTTCGCCGCCCTCCAGGTCCGCGAGTGAGGTGAATGATATGCACATGATCTACAAGGTCTCCGTCGATCGATGCATTGCCTGCGGTAAATGCGAGCTGGCCTGTGCCTTCGCTCATGGCAGCGAAGGACGGCCGGCGGCGAGCCGTATCAACATTTTTCGGCGTGGTCCCGAGCTTGGCACACCAATTGTCTGCTTCCAGTGCGACAGCGCTGCGTGCGCCGCCGTGTGCCCGACCGAAGCGCTCGTACGCAATGAAGAGACCGGCGCCATCGACATGGTTCGCTCACGCTGCATCAACTGCCGAATGTGCGTCGCCAGCTGTCCATTCGGCAACATGCTCTGGGACGAGACCTACCACTGCGTTCAGAAGTGCGACCTGTGCGGCGGCGACCCGCAGTGCGTACCCTTCTGCCCCACCGGCGCCATCGCCTGGGTGCCCGCGGACATGGCGGCGACCCGCCCCGAGCCGCTGGATCGTGACGCTCTCGTAACCGCCTGAGGAGAGAGACGATGACTGAAAGCAAAGACGATATCAAGAACGTACTGCGAAGGGCCTACCAGATCGAGGTCGATGGTTACACCTTCTACTCTATGGCTGCCGACAAGGCCGACAAACCGGCGGTACAGGAGATCTTCGACAAGCTCGCCAACGACGAGGTTCAGCACAAGCTCTACCTCAAGGAGATCATGGGCGGCTACGAGGAGCACGGCGTCGAGGCCTTCAACGTCGCCCGCCGCGACCCCGACCTCAAGGCCTTCACAGCGACGATTTTCTCCGACAACTTTCGCAAGCAAGCGGAGGGCACCGACTTCGAGATGGGCGTGCTGTCGGTCGGCATGACCCTCGAGTCGAGAGCCATCAAGTATTTTTCGGGCGCCGCAAAACAAGCGACCGAGGCCGAGGTCCGAGACTTCTACCAATTCCTCGCCGACTGGGAGAAGCAGCACTTCGACAGTCTGCAGCAGCTTTACAACGGCATCAGAGAGGATGTCTGGGGATCGAGCGGGTTTTCACCGTTCTAGCCCGCATCGAGCGAGTCAGGTTGATCGTGATTGGTGATCTGAAGGCCATATAGGGCATTTGAAACGCGAAGACGCGAAGAGCGCAAAGGTTGGAATTATTGGGTTTTTGCCCTTTCAGCGTGACCCGATTCGCCGGCCTTTTGCCCAAGCACCGGCCTTCTGGTCCGTCGGGGCGCCTGTCCGGCACCCCGAACGACCCAGCGACGCACGACCAGCGCCGTCGCGCGGTAGGAAATTTGCACGGCTGCGACGACGCTGCTCGTACGATCGACGGCCTACCTCAATGGTTGAGAGCACAGCCGTTGCGGGCTGCCCGGGGGTTGCCAAGTATCGCCATTGTGCCGAGCGTGGCGAGTAGAGGGATGGACCTATAAGCACAATGGCGTACATGGCACGCCCCGCCCGGCGTGCTTTTTTTGGGTTTTTTGAGCGGCGTACTCTGCCGATTCGAAGAGCGAGAAAGCCCCTCCGTCGGGACGTGCCGGACACGTTATTGTGCTTGACGACCCTCGACACACCAGCCGCCTCCCGCACAATAATGCTGTCGGGCAATCCCCGGGACGCGCGTAAGGGCCGCGGTCTCAACCATTGAGGTAGGCCGCCGCTCGCTTGAGCAGGGGGGTCACAGACGATCCAATTTCTCACCCGCGTGACGCCCCTGCTCATGCGACGCTGGGATGCCCGGCGGTCAGCCGCGCATCACACAAGGCCGGGGTTCAGAAAGAGGTCGACCCATCAGCACATGATCTTGACGTAGCTATTCCATCGACGTATCTTCAATGTAGCTACGGAGGAATCATGCGCACCAGCGTTCAAAAATGGGGCAACAGTTTGGCCGTGCGAATACCAAAAGCGTTCGCATCAGATCTCGGATTTGACCAGGATGTTGAGGTGGACCTGTCGATGGAAGAGGGCGCCCTGGTCGTGCGTCCCGCCCGGCGTGAGCGGTACGACCTTGACAGCCTGCTCTCGCAAGTCACTGACGACAACATTCACGAGGCCGTCGATTGGGGCGATCCGATTGGTCAGGAGCTGTTGTGACCTCGGCGCCAAAGCGCGGCGATTTCGTCTGGATTTCGTTCGACCCTCAGACTGGGCATGAACAGGCGGGCATCCGACCGGCACTCGTTCTCTCACCCTTGCGGTACAACACAAGAGTTGGGCTTGCCGTTGTATGCCCGGTAACGAACCAGAGCAAGGGCTATCCGTTCGAGGTCGAGATTCCAAAAGGTGGGGACGTTCATGGTTTTGTTCTTGCCGATCAGGTCAAGAGCCTGGATTGGAAAGCACGAGGAATCCGTGCAGCAGGGGAAGCGCCCGAGACGGTCGTCGATGAGACGTTGGACAAACTCTCGACCTTGCTGTCTTGAGGTATGGTTTGAGTCAATGGTGGCGTGTTTGCGAAGTTGTGATGGGTGGCACCGTTGCTACTTTGCACCGGCCTTCTGGTCCGTCGGGGAGCCTGTCCGGCACCCCGGACGACCCAGCGACACACGAGCAGCGCCGTCGCGCGACAGAAGGCCGGGGTTCAGTTTTGCACCTTTGCGCCTTATTGCGGCTATTCTCTTGTTGCATCCGGCATCCGGCATCCGAAACTGATTCCCGAACCACAAAGAAACGAGGTCCTCACCTTGAAGCCGCAACGCCTTCTCGACAAGCTGATCACCCCCGACGGCTACAAGCTGGTGCTGTATGAGCGCGGTGGTGTGTGGTCGATCCGGGTTAACGGCTACGACCTGATGTCGAGCCGGGGATTCGGGTCAGAGGAGGCTCTGGCGACCCTTGCTTGTGATCGGCATCGCCTGGGAGCACAGCCTCGAATACTGATCGGTGGCCTCGGCATGGGATTCACCCTGCGCGCGGCCCTCGACTGCCTGCCTCCCGACGCCACGGTCGTGGTTGCAGAGGTGTTTCCCGCGGTCGTGCGCTGGTATCAAGAGCATTATGGCCACCTCACCGGACAGGCGCTCGACGACCCCAGAACCGAAATCGTCGAGGAGGACGTGGCTGCAACCATCCGGAGGGCGACCGCACAACCCTTCGACCTGATCATGCTCGACGTCGACAACGGTCCCGAAGCTCTCACCCTCGACCGCAATCAAGACCTCTACGGCCGCGCCGGCATCGACAGGTTGCACTCCGCGATCGTTCCCAGGGGCACACTCGCCATCTGGTCGGCCTCGCCGGACCCGCCATTCGCCGCCCTCCTCAGCAGTCGCGGCTTCGCCGTTCAGACCGAATCCGTACGGGCCCATGCCGGCAAGGGCATGCGCCACGCGGTTTTCCTCGCGACGCGTCGGGCATAGCGCGAGTGCCCGCCCTGAGGGGATATAGGGCAATTGAAACGCAAAGACGCAAAGGTCTTTTGAGATGGATGCGAAAACTCCCCAGGTTGGACTATTCAGCCCACCTGATCGACTCAGGAAAATGCGACGGGCTCTTGAAGGCAGGCCTCTCAATGGTGTATTCCCTCATCGGGAATGAGGTTTTCTTCCCGTCTTTCGATACCAGTGTGAGATCGATCGTCCCAGGGCTGTTGTTGAGCACAACATCCGGGTTCTGTTGGGGGTGTCCGCGGACGACCAAGAAGGGTGTGCCCGCCGGTTCCAGAAGCACAGGGGCCCACCCCGATGGCTGCCGATCACCAGTCACGCCGTGAAGGACCGAAATCCCCGCAACATCAACAGTGATGTCGGTGGTCTCTTCACTCGTTCTGATCTGGATCTCGAAAACCGTTGCGTTGACGTCCCTTTTGAGCATCCATCCCCGGCCGGGCTGTTCCGTCCACGGTAGTTCGACAGCACCCAGGACGCCTGTCGTAGTTCGTATCGAACCGATGGGCACGACGACCGGTACGCCCGCCTTTCGAAACGTCAAATTTACCTCCGCACCGTCGATGAGCACGTCCGGGAGGGCCAGGAATTGCAACCGATGCTCGTTGCTGACGTCAATCAAACTCGCGATGCCTCGCTCTCTGAATGACAAGATTTTTGCCTTGGAGTCCTGGTTCTCCTCGACAAAGAGGGCGAACGGCCCGCCGTCTACCGTCAACAACAATTCGTCGTAGCTGCTCAGCGCCAGTTCCCGTTCCAGGGACGAAACCTCGGTGGGACCGTCAAGACGCAGAATCGGGGGGTTCGCCGCTTCCTTCGTGGTCAGCAGTGCGAAGAGTTCTCTCGCCATCACGCCATAGCCCATCGCACTGAGGTGATTTCCCGGCGCCAGATAGACCCCCCTCTGGCGCCAGGCAAAGCGGTTCGTCTGGCAGTCCCACACCCGGGGCCCGATCTTTTCGTGGCCATAAAGATAAGAAAACTGGTTCGGGTTGTTGCAGAGGACCAGCAGCTGGCCCGGCGCTTGAGACATCTGTTCGAAGATAGCCCCGTAGATTTCACGGATTTCGCGGTCTGTGTCCTGGCGGTAGTAAAACGGATTCCGGCGAAGCCCCTTGCCTGCCGGTAGGAGGGCCCGTACCTGCGGTGCGGTTTTTGAATCGAATCGCAGATAGCGCCATTTGGGGAGCAACCCGAAGTAGCCGCGCGAAGCCTCGAGTCGGTCGTCGCCGACCGGTCTGATCAGCCGGAGCTGCCCGTCATCGATAATGAACCTCCCGTGAACGGGAGCGTAAATGTGGTTGTTCATGACGAAAGTCGTGTCGCGTTGCGGGTGAAAGCCGTAGAGATTGAAGACTGTGTAATCGAGGGCGAACTCAGTCGCCAACATGCCCCACAACAGATACGACTGTTGCAGTCCGTAGGCGCCGACACCGAAGTTCAGAACCTGGACGCCAGTCGCCCCAGCCGCGTCGAAGAGCCTCTGGAGCTGAGACGGGAAATCGAATCCCTCACCTGCCTCCGATCCTCTGACGAAGGAGCAACCGAATACGCCGACCCGAATGACTCCTTGGGGCTTTTCGACCGGAAAACGAGTGTATGAGCTTTGAGGGCGATCGCCCTCCGCATGTGCAGTGCCAACCAATAGCGCCTGTTTTCGGCTGAGTAGAGGAAAGGACCTTGCCCCGAAGGCCGGGCGCTGAGCCGCCGCATAATCTCGCAGAGAAGACCGGAACCGGTCATAGCGCCAAGAATAGGCAGCCAACAGCAAGCCACACACCACAATAGTGGCCACGACCTTGGGGGTTCGACGAAGCCTCGAGCGTCTGACGCACTGGGCCGGTTCTGATGCGTTGCTCACACCAGAATCTTCTCATGTTTGCCGCCATCCGACCCGTGCCATACTCTCAGTGGAGGTCCCGATGCGACGATTGATGATCCTGCCTTTATTCGCTCTGGTCTTGTCCTGTGCATCGGGTGCTGGGTCGGTCAATGAGCTACGCTGGTACGACCAGCCCAGGACCGATGTCTGGCAGGCGGCCGTCAGGGCGATGGACGATATCGGCGCAAAGATCATTGTCCAGAGTCAGAGCTCAGGCATCCTCACAGGCGCCCTCAATCAAGTCGAGCTCGGCGGCCAGGTCAGAATCGACGTCTCGGTTCGAGATTCCGCCGAGGCCGGCGGCGCGCAATCCCTCTCCTCCGACCTGAAGGTGGCCGTACGTCTCGAAGGTGAGCCCAACGAAGACCCCGAGCTGCGTCAGGACCTCGCTCGGATCAGGGACACCTATCTCGAGGCGGTGGAGCATCACTTGCAGTTGTTCGAGAGGATGCGGCGGTGAGCGCTCCGCGTGTCCGGGGTTTTCCGGGACACCGGCCTTCTTGGATGCCGTAGGACGGCCATCCCAGCGTCGCATGAGCAGCGCGATCGGGTGGTGCAAGGTCGTTCGGGCACAATTTTATGTCCAGCACGTCCCACCGGGACGGGCTTTCATTGATTCTTTGATCGGTCTCGTGGCCGCAACGGAGAACGAGAAGGCACCTCGGGCGGCGCGTGCCGGGTGCACAATTGTGCCGAGAACGCCCAGATTACGAGGCCGT
>CAZCEX010000212.1:0-7360 GCA_964497785.1 uncultured Thermoanaerobaculia bacterium
TCTTGGCCGATGGGGAAGAGCAGAATAAGTGGCAGGGTTGAATAAGTGCCAGGTTTGAGAACCTTGCGGCGGTCCAACAAGCGCAACTTCCGCAAGCCTGGAACCAAACGATCCGGCCTCAGCTCGTGCCGTCCCACGCCGAAGTATTACCGGACTCGAAGCCGTCTGCGAACAGCAGCTCTCCGCCGACCAGGTCGAAGTAGGGAATGAAGTCAGGGCCCTGGGAGATGTAGATGACCCCGAAGGAGCTGACCGGAGCCAGCCACTGGATCTCGAGCTCGGCCGCGGTCGCCACCGGAATGTCGTTGATGACGGCAGAACCATCGTCCCATGCGCCGGTGCCGTAGCCATCGTGGTGGCGCCACCAGACCTGGTCAGGCTCGTCATCGTGGGAGAAGACGACCGAGAAACCGAGGCCGCCGCGACCGGTCAGCGTAACCTCGGTGAACGCCCCAACCGTCGGTGACGGACTCGCCAGGTTGCCCGAAATCCACGTCACACCTTTGTTGTAGCTGACGTGGTACGCGGCGCTGGTGCCATCGGCAGTGCTGGCCTCGTGGGCAATGATCACTGTGTCGCCACTCAGACCGACACTGGTACGGTTGTTGACGCCGCTGTATCCCGCGAAGGCGCGGACGTTCCCCCACAATGCACCGTTGTAATACAGGAGGTTGACGTCGTCGTCGGTGGCGATGTAGGAGATGACCTGGGTCGGGCTCTGTTGCACCGGGTTGTATTCCATGTCGAGGCCGGCAGCAGCATCGTCTGCGTTGGTTTCCCCAACGGTGAAGGTGGTGCCGTCGTCGGCAGCATCCCACATCCAGTGCACGCGGTTGAGGCTGTCGATGGCGGCGACATAGACGGTCCTGTCCCACAGCACGGCGTTCGAGTCGATCTCGATCTCGGACAGCAACGCCGGGAAGACATCGAGTACCGTGTACGTGCCGCCCACACCGTAGCTGGCATCGGCGCCACCGTCGGCCGCCGTGTAGCGGCGCAGGAAAACCCGGTCGTCGAAGGTCCGGTCGAGGTAACCGACGTAGACCCAGCCGTCGATCACCGTCATGCCGGCATCGAGCATGGTGATGTTCGCAGTGTAGGCATCGACCTCTGCCCACGAGTTGCCGCCGTCTGTGGACAGGAAAAGGTTCCATCCATCAACCCAGCGAATCAGTGCGAAGAGGTTTCCGCTCGCCCCATCGGCGTCGAGCACAGCAGCTCGGGCATTGGTCTGAGGAGCGCCTATCCGGCTGTCGCCCAAGGCAGGGCCGACGCCGAAGGTGACGACGAGCAGTGCGGCCAGCATTACGAAATCACGGATTCGGTACGATCTCCAGGTCATCTCATCCTCCTTCTCGTGCGCTCGCTGGATGCAGAGCAAAACCGATGCCAGGCCGTGGAATCGCTGGTTCATGGCTCATTTCGGGCAGGCGGGGTTGCGGCGTGTGCCGCCGCTGACACATCGCTCCCGGGGTTGGCACACTCCCTGCCTTGTCGGCGACGTTGATGACTACGTGGTCGACGTGCAGCTTGGTGACGTATCAAGGAGAGGGCAATATCGGCGTGCATCTGGCTGAGTTCGACGTCGACCGTTTCGGCTCGGCCGCCGATACCAACGGAGCCGCCGTCTGGCAGATCGACGACCGAACGTGTGGAATTCCACAGGAGCCAGTGAAACAACCGGTGGCCTGGTTCGGGATCGCATCTGGGTAGTGCCGACTGTTGCCGACACGCCCTTTCTATGTGGGGGCCAGGAAGGCGAGAGCCTCGTCGAGGTATGGCCGAAAGCGACGCTCGAGGCGATGATCAGCGTCGATCGCCGACTGCAGGTCGTTAGCAGCTTGCCGGGTCAGCCGGTTGCGCACAGTCCCTGCAACCTGGGATCGAGCCTGCAGTAGGAGCAGGGTTCCACGCAGAGCGACTGCTTCGTTCAACTCCGGGTCTTTCAGTAACGCCTGATCCACGGCCGCCAGACCTGTTGTCAGCACCTTCTTGTACGTAGTGGATCCCGGGGTTCCGAGCTGGGCTCTTCGCAGGTTCAGCCCGGCCGCGTTCAGCTCAACCGTGGCCAGGTTGGGGGCGAGAACTCGCGCCCGCTGCAGGTACAGCTCGGCTTGCCGGAGATGCGCCTCGACCATAGTAGCGGTGCTGTCGCGGAGGTGGCTTGAAAGCAACTCGACCCGGGCGGCCAGCGTTAGAGTGACGACCCGATCGTCATGGATCGTCAGCGCCTGCTGTATTGCCCGGGCAGCCAGGTGCACGGCGGCATCGGGGTTTTCACCCTGGTCTATGGCGTAGCGGGCGGTAGTGAGATGGGCTCTGGTCAGCACCTCGAAGGCGAAACCAAATTTGGGGTTCATTGCCAAGGCCGCTTCGGCATAGGCGAGAGTTTTTTCGACGGTAGGCAGCGGATCGAGACCGATGTCGAGTTCATGAGAGCCGATCAGGTTACTGATATGCCCTTGATTTCCCGGCCAGGCGTAGAGCGGGTTGAGCCGGTGTGCCTCGCCGAGAGCGGCGATCGCACGGTTGTACTCGACCCGTGGATCTCCGCCCTGCGCAGCGATCGACAGGCCTTGGCTGGTGTAAACCCCACCCAGGCTGGCGTGTGGCCAATCACTGTCGGGGCGGATTTTCAGCGCCGCTCGGTTGAGAGCGATGACCCGGGTCAGGGAGCGGCTCGCATCGACCCCGGTTTGCGACTCGATCTCGCAGCGCAGCTCATAGGCGACAGCCAGCTGATGCAACGCATGAAAGCTCTCCGGCTGCAGTTGAACTGCCCGCTCACCGGCCTCGACGGCAAGCTCGACGGTCTGCAATACTCGGGGATCGCCGTCATCGATGAGCCGCTGTGCCCAGCGACAGTGCAGCGTGCATATTTGGGCCAGTAGATCTGCGTTGTCAGGGTTCACCTGTAAACCCTGTTGGCAACGTTGGCGACCGATGTCGTACAAGCCGGGCCCCGAGTCGCCACTCATACCGACCAGCATCAGCTGCTTGGTCGCCAGCTTGCAGACGTTGGTACGGAGCCCCGGATCGCTGCGGGCTATGTCAATACCTTCGCTCAGCACCTGCTCGGCCTGGTGGAATTGCTCGGCTGCCTGCTCGTACTCTCCACTGTAGGTCTGGCGAATACCGAGCTCTACGAGGGCACGACCCTCCATAGCTCTGACCTTGTACAGCCAGGGTTGACGCGAGTACACCGCCCGCGCCATCGGGATAACGTCAGTAAACCGACTCTCATAGAAGGCAATCAGGACCTCGACGCTGGATGCCTCCTCGATCCCTGCCTGCAGGGCCTCTTCGAGGTACTGCAGGGCCGGCTCTCGCAACTGCTGCTGTATCTCGTTTCGGCGGCGCTGCCGTAGCTCCGGGTCGTAGATGCGACGGACATCGGTAACCGCCTGCCGGTAGAGCTCTCCCAGCGCTTCACCGAGAGCGGCGCTGACCTCCCCGGAGCGGTAGCCAGCGTTCACCGCCTTCTCGAGCAAGTCCCGGGCCTTTTCGGCATCACCGTCGATCAGGGCTGCGCGGCCGAGTGCGTAGTAGCCCGGCCCCTCCGCGACCTTGCCGAGACGGAGCATGTCCGCCTCGATACGAACCACCATGGAGGTCACCTCAGAGAGCTCCGGCCGAATGTCGTGCAGAGGCAAGGTGTGGGTGCGTCGCAGCACGGCCTCGATGCGCTCGACCCGGCGGCCGAAGTCCTGGGCAATGGCGACGCGCTGTGCGGTCCGGTGCCGTGAGTACCAGGTCAGTAGCGCGAAGGAGAGCAGCAGCAGCAGGGCGAGCAGCGAAGCAGCGACCGCCCAGCGGTGCTTGCGCGCCTTCTTGACCAGGCGGTAGCCGAGGCTTGGCGGATGGGCCGATACGGGCTCGCCACCGAGGTACGCCTGTAGGTCCTCGGCCAACGCCCGAGCCGACTGGTAGCGCCGTCGAGGCTCTTCCTCCAGGCACTGCATTACGATGCTCTCGAGGTCGAGCGGCACCTGCCGGACTACCGCGCGTAGGGGCCGAACATCGGCATTGATGACCTGCAGCAGCATGCCGGCGGCGCTGGTTGCCTGGTAGGGAGTGGTACCGGCGAGCAACCAGTACAGGGTGGCGCCGAGGCTGTAGACATCGCTGCGGCGGTCAATCTGGGCGGTGTCGCCGACGGCCTGCTCGGGCGCCATGTAGGCTGGCGTACCGAGCACCTCGCCGGTCATCGTCAGGTTGGCGTCACTCAACTCGCGGGCCAGGCCGAAGTCGACCACCCAGGGGCGCAGCTCGCCGTCCTCGGTGGCTTCGACCATGATGTTGGCCGGCTTGAGGTCGCGATGGATGAGGCCCTGGCGGTGGGCGGCGTGCACGGCCTCTGCCACGCGGGCGATGATCATGACCTTCTGCTCGGTGGTCAACCCGCCGGGTGGAGTGGGGGGAGGGTGCGGAGGGGCCGGCGGGTCCGTGAGTGGTGGGTGGTCGGACGACCGCTCGGCAAGCGCGGCAAGCGACTGTCCCTCGATGAGCTGCATGGCGATGAACGGGGTGCCTGCCACCACGCCGACCTCGTGCACCCTGCAGACGTGATCATGCTCGACACGAGCCTGGGTCTGGGCCTCGCGGAGAAACCGCTGCACCCTGTCGGGATCATCGGAACTCAGTAGCTTGATTGCGACATGGCGTTTGAGTCGCGGGTCCCATGCCTTGTAGACCTTTCCCATGCCGCCGGCCCCGAGGGGCTCGAGGACCTGGTACCGCTGCCAGTCCGCCAGCCAGGGCTCGATTCGCGGACCGTCATCCGGTGTCGGGCTGTCGGGCAGGCTGGTGGCATGATCACAGGCCTCGGTCAGCTGCTCGTCTGCAACGCTCCCGGCCTGCCTGCGATGATCCGGATCATGCGGCATCATGGCTTGTGGTGTCGCTCCTCGTCAGGGTCAATACCGAGGGCACGCAGGCGCCGATAAAGAGTCGAGCGGCCGATACCCAGCTCTTCGGCGGCGGCCGAGGCCACCCCGTCGCAGCGATGCAGTGCGGCGTTGATCTCCCGGCGTTCGTGCTGTTCGAGGCGCTCCTCCAGGGTGCCCTGCATCGGCTCGCACGGGTCTTTCAGCTCGGCGCCGAGCCGGGGGCTGTCGAGAGCGTCGCCGGGACTTAGGAAGAGGGCCGCGCGCGCCATCTCGTTCTGCAGTTGGCGGATGTTGCCCGGCCAGTGGTACCGAGTCAGGACCTCGATGGCGCCCCGGGAGATGCCGGCGATACGGACACCGCGTTGCTCGGTAGCACGCCGCAGGAAGTGTGCCGCCAGGTTGGGGATGTCGGCACGGCGGTGACGTAGGGGGGGCAGCTCCACGACCCAGGTGGCGATCCGGTAGTAGAGATCTTCCCTGAACTGTCCGCCGGCCCGCAGCTCATCGATATCACGATTGGTGGCGGCGATGATACGGCAGCGGGCAGGGCGCGGGCGCGAGGCGCCGAGGCGGTAGACCTCGCCCTCCTGCAACACCCGCAGGATCTTGGCCTGGGTCTCGAGGGCCATGTCGGCGATCTCATCGAGAAACAGGGTGCCGGTATCGGCAAGTTCGAACTTGCCGGGGCGCGGCTCGACGCCGGTCGCCACGCCGCGCTCGATACCGAGCAGCTCGGACTCGAGCAGGTCATGGGGCAAGGCGGCACAGTTCAAGGTGACAAAAGGCCCTTCGCGGCGTTGGGACGCCGCGTGCAGGTACCCGGCCAGAACCTCCTTGCCGGTGCCGGACTCACCACGAATCAGCACGCCGACATCGCCGGCGGCAACCTGGGCAGCCTCCTTGTAGAGCCGTCGTACCGCCGGCACCACTGTCGGAGGATCGGGAAGCTCCGGCACGCCGGTGATCTCCGGTAGAGGCCGAGGCGGCCCAGATGCCACTCGCAAGATGCCTGCAATGATCTCGGCCAGGGGTGTGAGGTGATCCTTGAGACGGTGTTTCGGCAGCTCGACCACGAGCTGCAGGGTGGCGCCGGTCGCCACCAGCGCAACCGGCGGCTGCTTGGCTGAGTGCTCGCGGCGAGCCTCGAAGAGCAGTGCATCGGTACCATCGAGAGCCCGTAGCTCGACGCCGGCCGTCGGGAGTCGCTCAAAGAGCAATGCCGCGGCGGCCTGCGCAATCTCGAGCTCAGTCTGGCCGCGTTCAAGGCGCTGGACGAGGCGCGGTACGGTCTCCAGCAGCAGACCGTCCATGGCTCGCAGGCCTATAGTGGTGATCGGAGTACCGTCGGCAACGCTGGCCGGTTCGTCGTGCTCAAAGGCGACGCCCAGCAACAGGTCGAGCTCCGACACCTCCTCGAGAATCATGCAGACCTTGCCGAGTTTGATCGTAGTGCCAGCGTGGACCACCACACTGCTGATCCGGTTGCCGCCGATGTAGGTGCCGTTGCGGGAGCCGAGATCGCGAAGCGTGACCGTGTCACCGCGGACCTCGACCTCGGCATGGCGCCGTGACACCGTCGTGTGGGGTACCTGCAGCTCGCACTCGCAGCTCGACCCGAGAAGGGAGCAGCCCTCGGCAAGCGGCAGGTTGAGAGAGACGCCGTCAACAGAACCAACTAGACGGAACGGCATGACGGCTAAGGATACCGCAGCATTGTCTCCGCCGCAGGCCTTTGATCGAACGAGGTCGCGCTTGAGGTGCTAGTCTCACGCGGTGTTCATTCGACTGCTGTTGCTGTTCACCGTGGTTCCCCTGGTCGAGCTCGGTCTGCTGATCCAGCTCGACCGCGTCATCGGCCTCGTACCGACCATCGCCCTGGTGCTGCTGACCGGCGTCGCCGGCGCCGCTATCGCGCGGTGGCAGGGATTGGCGACCCTGCGCAGGGTCCAGGCAGAGATGTCAGAGGGCCGAGTGCCGACCGGACCGCTGGTGGACGGATTGCTCATCCTGGTCGCCGGCGCGGTGTTGCTCACGCCTGGGTTGATAACCGATATCTTCGGCTTCGTGCTTCTCATCCCGCCGACACGGGCCGCTGTGCGACGGGCCTTGGTCGAGGCATTTCGTCGACGCACTCAGGGGCGCGGAACGGTGGTGTTCGACGCCGACTGGTCGCCCGTCGGTGATCCGGATACGGCCCAAACGAACAACCGCACGATTGATGTGTAATCGGAGCCACAGCTACACGTTGCAGTAACACCCAACCATTCCTACTGGATAGAGATACTCAGCACCACCCAGGATAGCGAGGTTAACCTGGTCAGGGAGGCACTTGACGCTGACTTGCGCCAGATCCTCAGCGACGACAACCTCGACAACTTCGCCAACACAGGGTCAGGGTACAGGGCCCCGCGTGCATCGTCCCGAGCCCGAGCCCGTTGTCGTTACCGTTGCCGAGAATCGTTGGTTTTCTC